>NZ_KV796856.1:141830-196855 GCF_001809255.1 Moraxella sp. HMSC061H09 | reverse complement strand
AAAAGACGGCGAGACTCAAGAAATATTTATTTATAATATCATCGATCATGAAGACGCTTATGCCGAAGTCGGTAGTCAAGGCATTTCTTATACCGCAGGTGTGCCGCCTGTTGCAGCAGCACTTTTGATCGCCAGTGGTGAATGGAATGTAGGTACGATGGTCAATGTTGAAGAGCTAGATGCCAGACCTTTTATCAATCTACTAAATACCATGGGTTTGACGACACGCATTGCTGATAAAGATGGCGATCGATTGTTAGCATTCGGCTAACCTAAGCTTTAGAGCACAGTGCAGCAACGCAAATGCCTTGCTGCGTTTTTGCTTTTTGTCAAAAATCACCTGTGATATAATAATGCCAAACAAACATAAGATGACAATAAAAAAGGCTTATCATGCGAATTCGCAAACTGTTTAAATTTGAAAATGCACACATTGTGCGTAATTGTTCATCCGATCGCTGTAAACGATCCATACATGGGCATAGTTATGAAGTTGAACTGATTTTGGAGGCACATCGCCTTGATCACGGTCAAATGGTTTATGATTTTGGGCTATTAAAGCACCATATCAAAGATATCATAGACAGTTTTGACCACGCCATCACTTTTTGGGATCAGGACGATACACGCTATATCCAAGCTTGCAAGGACTTTAGTGCGCGTTGGATAAGTTTGCCTGTATCACCTTCAGCCGAACAGTTTAGTCGAGTGATTTTCTTTTGGGCAGATGCCATTTTGAATCAAACTGTCATGCAAAACGGTGAACAAGATATCAGCGTTTATTCTGTCATTGTCCATGAGACAGCGACAGGCTATGCTCAGTGCTTTAAGCAAGATGTTGAAAATGAACAAATGGGCGTACTTAGCTTAGCTGATTTTGAGTTTAGTGAGCAAGTTAAATCAGAGTGGAGCGACCCTCAGATGTATGATAAGCTGCTAAAAGGTGACGCATTTGTCAATCCAAAAGTGGATTTGCAGGTTCAAGTATGATCAGCCAAACCTTATCCTTACACAGTGAAGCGGACACCCAAGCACTTGCCGAAACATTGGCTCAGATGAACTTATTGGGCAGTGTGTGGTTGTCAGGTGATTTGGGTGCAGGCAAAACGACTTTGGTACGCTATTGGCTACAAGCTATGGGTCATCAAGGTGCTGTCAAAGCCCCACTTACACGCTGGTAGAGCCTTATCAAATCAATCTTCAAGGAAGATTAAAGCCTGTTTATCATGCTGATTTATACCGCTTAAATGACCCTGAGGAGCTTGATTTTATTGGCTTTTATGAATATTTTGATGAACCAAACAGCCTTGTTATTATTGAGTGGGCAAGCCGTGCCAGTCAGGTTTTACCCAAACCTGATTATCACATTGATATCATTCGCCATCTTGATGACAAAAGAGTCGTTACCTTGATGGGCCTTGAGGAAGTTTAATGGATCTGCCGCATTATACAGATTTGCCAAATAATAGTGTCGTTTGCTTGATGTCTCCGACCGCCAGTGGTAAGACAGATTTGGCGTTTAAGCTATATGATACAGGCAGGTTTGAGCTGATTTCTGTTGATAGTGCACTGATATATGAAGGTATGGACATTGGCACTGCTAAGCCAACCAAAGATGAGCTGAACGCTTATCCACATTATTTGGTGGATATTTTATCGCCCACCCAAAGCTATAGCGTCGCAAATTTTGTGCAAGATGTTGAGCGATTGATTGGCGAGATTCATGCGCGCAATAAAATCCCTATTTTGGTCGGCGGAACGATGATGTATTATATGGCACTGCTTGATGGGATATCCGCAGTACCGCAAACCAATCCAATGATCCGCAATCAGGTCAAAATTTGGCACGATGAAATGGGTAATAAAGCGTTATATGATTACCTAAAACAACATGACCCCGTGATTTGTCAAAAACTCAAAGTCACAGACACTCAGCGTATCACGCGTGCCGTTGAGGTACACTTACAAACAGGTAAGCCGTTAAGCCATTGGCAATCAACACCAAAGCTGGCAATCAGCCACCACCCAAAATGGCACTGGTACGCTATTATTGTTATGCCAGATAGAGCTTGGCTGCATGAGCGAATTGAACAAAGGCTTCAAGTAATGTGGGCGGATGGATTTTTACAAGAAGTTATCGGACTAATCAAGCAGCATCCAAATCTGACGGCCGATATGCCAGCACTGCGTGCTGTTGGATATCGGCAGGTGCTTGATTATTTGATTGCAATTGATCATGCCTGTGTCGCTGCCCATCTTGGGCTTAAGCCTTATTATCATGCTCAAAAATCCAAGCAAAACCAAGAAATTAATTCAATTCATCAAGATTTTAACAAAAAATCTAAAAAAACCATGACAAATACAAGGGATTTGGCTTGTCAAGATATGAAAAATAAGGCATTATATGCTACAAGGCAATTGGCAAAACGCCAATATACTTGGCTGAAGCAATTGGCACAGACAGACAAACCAACCAAAAATAACTTAACAATAGTATCATTTAATAGCATAAAACAAGTAGAACAGCAATTTTTGCAATAATTCATGAGGCGTCTTCTCATTTACATTGCTTTAGCTATTTAGATTGGAGAAACTTATGTCAAAAGGACAAACCTTACAAGACCCATTTTTGAATGCTCTGCGTAAAGACCGTATTCCAGTATCAATTTTTTTGGTCAATGGCATAAAGCTACAAGGGCAGATCGAATCTTTTGATCAATATGTCGTATTATTAAAAAATACAGTCAGCCAAATGGTGTATAAGCATGCCATTTCAACGGTTGTACCTACCAGAAATCCTCGCACAGAAGGCGGCTCTACACCTGCACAATCCGCTGGTGGATATCAAGGCGCTAATCTGGGTGTCATGTCTAGTGGCACTTATCAAGGCGGTGGTTTTGAGCGTCAAACTCAAGGTGGATTTGACCGTGGTGGTATGAGCTATCAAAGCAGCTCTCGCCCACAAGGCGGCTTTACTCGTACCTCTCAAACTGGTTTTGAGCGTCAAACTCAAGGCGGATTTGACCGTGGTGGTATGGGCTATCAAGGCGGTGGTATGAATCATACTGGTTTTGAGCGTCAAAACTTTGACCGTTCAGGATTTGAGGAGCGAGGCTTTGATGGTAAAGCCTTTGAAAGCAAAGATACCAAAAATTTCAACCGCTCAGGTTTTGACACCAAACCTGACCCAAAATTTAATTATGATGACGATTTTGAAAATCAATCCTGATTTGGTCATCATCTTGACTTATCCAACCCAAAATGAAGTATTTTGGCATAAAAACTTGTATACGAGTTAATCGTGTACAAGTTTTTTATTGGGTGATACCTTCTAACTCATAAATGCTAAAATACCAATCAATTAACAGATAAAATATGCTATTATTATGGCCTGTTTTTTTGATGAATGAAATGGCAATGAAACAAAACAACCTTGCACCCAGTGATTACATCCAAGATGCTATTGACGCAATCCGTACCGAACAGCGTGCTTTGGAGTTGTTGATTGATGAGCTTGATGAGCGTTTTGTCAATGCATGTCAAACGATTTTAAACTGTTCTGGACGCGTGGTCGTAACAGGCATGGGCAAATCTGGACATATTGGTCGTAAGATTGCTGCCACTTTTGCATCAACGGGTACACCGGCCTTTTTTATGCACCCTGGAGAGGCAGGGCATGGTGATTTGGGAATGCTGGTACAAGGCGATGTACTCATTGCCATCTCAAATTCGGGCGAATCAGATGAGATACGCATGCTGCTGCCTGTCGTCAAACAACTCAACATTCCACTAATTAGCATCAGTCGTGATAAGCGTGGAATTTTGCCAAGATCAGCGGACATTGCACTGACTTTGGGTCTGTCCGAAGAAGCATGCCCCCTTGGACTTGCACCAACTTCAAGCACCACAGCCACACTGGCTTTGGGCGATGCGTTGGCGGTTGCACTGTTACACGCACGTGGATTTACCAGTCATGATTTCGCACTCTCTCATCCTGCAGGTGCGCTTGGACGCAGGCTTTTGATGCGTGTATCTGACATCATGCATACCGATCATTTACCCGTTGTACATCATCAATCAAGCTTGAATGAAACTTTATTAGTCATGACCAGTGGACGCTTGGGGCTTGCTGTGGTCGTTGATGATGATGGCAAAGTGGTTGGTATTTTTACCGATGGGGATTTACGCCGTAAATTGGCTGAGCATACCAATCTGACGGTTGAAATTCAGACACTGATGACCAAGACGCCAAAGTCTGTTGATCAGCAGATGCGTGCCTCTGATGCACTGAGTTTGATGAATGAAAATGCCATCAGCCAGCTTTTGGTACTTAAAGATCGTCAATTGATTGGCGTAATTAGTATTCATGATATACTAAAAGCTGGCATCAGCTAATTTTATATACACCTAAACTGACATTAAGCGGTTTGAAATTAAAAAGATAAACTCATGAATGAAATTTACCAAAAAGCCAAACATATCAAACTTTTTGCCATGGATGTCGATGGTATTTTGTCGGATGGGCAAATCATTTATAATTCTGAAGGCATAGAAACCAAAGCATTTTATGTGCAAGATGGTTTGGGTTTGCAAGCACTCAAACAATCAGGCATTATTTTAGCCATTATCACAGGCCGAAGCTCTGCCATGGTTGATAGACGTGCCAAAGAACTTGGTATTTCACATATTATCCAAGGTCAAAATGATAAATTGACTGCTTTGGTGGGGCTTGCTAAGAAGCTTGGTATTGAGCTATCACACTGTGCCTATATCGGTGATGATTTGCCCGATCTAAAAGCTGTGCGTGAGGTAGGTTTTGGGATCAGTGTACCTAATGGGTGTGAGCAGACCCGAGCAGTTTCAGATTATATCACAACCAAAACTGGGGGTAATGGTGCTGTCAGGGAGGTTTGTGAGCTGATTTTAAAGGCACAAAATAACTTTGATGCATTCATTGCAACATTTCAGTAGGCGACCCAAATGAACTTTCGTATGTTAAGTGTGTTGGGTGTCATAGCATTAGCGGTGGCAGTGTGGTTTTTTTATCAAGAAGATATCGAGGTGAAACCTGCCTTGCCTGAAGTGCCGACTGTGGATTCTGAAGTTACCCAAATCAAAGCCATTCAAACCGATCCTAAAACTGGTGCAACAGAATACACACTGACCGCAGATTCATTGATTCAAAACGCCAATGGTCAAGATGAAATGTTGGGTGCAACCATTCACTGGCAACCTCCTCAGGGCGAAACCTATACGCTGACTGCCGACCGTGCGACACTTGAACAAAACAGTGGCGATTTGCGACTATCTCAAGGATTTCGGTTGGTGCGTGCAGCCACTGCTGCTAAGCCTGAAATGATTATTGAGGGCTTGAATATTATTGGCAATACCAAAAATCGTACTATATCCAGCCGAGACCCTCTAACAGTACAACAGGGCATAGATCGCTTTAAAGCTCAGGGTTTTCGGGCGAATCTACAAACTGGTGAATATGAGTTTGATCACATTGAAGTGCTTTTTGATGCACCAAAGCGTCAAAATCAAACTTTATTTTAATTAAATTTTTTAAGTTTTTTCAAGGTTTTATATGAAAGCTGATTTTGTAATTACAAAATACTTATTTTTATCGTGCATAGTCAGTATACCAATGATTGCTTCAGCATTGCCTTCTGATACCAATCAGCCGATCCGACTATTGGCCGATCGTGCGACTTATAGCGAACGCACTGGCGTAACCACTTATTCAGGTAAAGTGACGATTGAGCAAGGCACATTAAAGATTGCTGCCGATAATTTGACCGTGAATCTTGATACCAATAATCGCAGCATTAAATCAGCGGTTGCAACAGGGCAGCCTGCCACCATACAACAAGTCGTAACCCAAGAAAAGGGATTGGCAAAAGGTCAGGCAAATCGCATTGATTATAATGCTGTCAGTGGGATTGTGACGCTGACAGGCAATGCTAAACTCACTCAAGCTGGATCAAGTTTTTCTGGTAATACGATCCGTTATAGCTTGTCTGTTGGTGATGTTGAAGCCAATGCTGGTGGTGGTCAGCGTGTAGAATTGGTCTTTCCACCAAGCGACTCAAATTCTCGCAGTGGGTTACGCTAAGGCCTGAATATGACAACAGTATTATCGATGCGTCACTTGGGTAAGCGTTATGGTCAAAGATGGGTGGTCGAGGATGTCTCTTTTGAGATTGAGCAAGGTCAAGTGGTCGGTATCTTAGGTCCTAATGGTGCAGGCAAAACCACAAGTTTTTATATGGTGATCGGTCTTGTGCCTATGGATAAAGGTCAGGTAATTTTAGGTAACCAAGATATTTCAAAAAATGCCATGCATGAGCGTGCTGCCAAAGGTATCGGTTATCTGCCCCAAGAAGCTTCTATCTTTCGTAAGCTGACCGTCGAACAAAATATCATGGCAATCTTACAGACACGCAAGGATTTAACACAAACAGAGCAGCGTCAGCAGCTTGAAAAGCTGATGGCTGATTTTCATTTAGAGCATGTCCGCCATTCGTTGGGCATGAGTGTATCAGGCGGTGAACGCAGAAGGTGCGAGATTGCACGCTGTTTGGCATCAAATCCCAAATTCATCTTATTGGATGAACCATTTGCAGGCGTTGATCCAATTTCTGTGAGTGATATCATGCAGGTCATCGAAACTTTGCGTGAGCGTGGGATTGGTGTACTAATTACCGATCATAATGTTCGTGAAACACTGTCAATTTGCCAAAAAGCTTATATCGTTTCTGAAGGGAAAGTTATCGCCCAAGGTAATAAAGATGAAATTTTATTTAATGAGTTAGTTCGTAAGGTCTATCTTGGCCAAGATTTCGTTGCTTAAGTATTTATAAAATAAAATAATTCTGCTTTATTACAATAAAACCGCTCCAAGATAGAGCGGTTTTATTGTGGTTTAAGGGCTTACGCCGAAGCCATTAAGCTGGCATTGCCCCCTGCAGCGGTTGTATTATAGCTTTGGCTGACCTCATGATACAGTCTTGCAATATCAAGCCCATTGGTGGCATCAATGATACGGCGAATTGAACCATCTAGTTTGGCAATACTAACTTGTTCATCAGCAGGCATTGTTGATAATGCAATGATGATATCATTAGCATTCACCGCAGGTTCTTCAACAACTTTTAGGACGCCAATTAACTCATTGGCATGCTCTGCCAGTACATGAGATGGGCGAACCTGAGTGATGATACCATTGGCTGCCAAGATTGCCAAGGCGTCTAGTGCTTGGGATTGTGATCCACCATACAAAGCAACTTGTTTTGGCGCATGCCAACTTAGGGTGTTAGTCTCTCCTGTCGGGCCTGGTAGGATGACCGAAGCTTGATTTAAAGATGAGTTGATGGCTTGTTGTGCGACAGCATCAAAATTTGCCTTCTCATTATCAGATGTCAAAAGCTTGTGCGCTAACCGCTGTACTTTGCTTAGTGCTGTATGATCAATACTCGCTGGCGTATCAACCGTTGGTTTTTGCCAGTTTGTCAGCTGACTTAGACGCTGAAGATAAAAAGGACCGCCTGCCTTAGGACCTGTACCACTCATACCATGTCCACCAAAAGGTTGAACGCCAACGACTGCACCAACAATATTACGGTTAATATAAACATTGCCTGCTTGGATACGGTCAGTAATTTGATCAATCGTACCATCAATGCGACTATGGATACCGTGGGTTAGGGCGTATCCTTTTTTATTGATACTGTCTATCAAATCATTCAGCTCATGGGCAGCAAATCGTACAACATGCAAGACAGGGCCAAAAACTTCCTTTTTAAGCTGTGATAGATCTTTGAGTTCAAACAAAATCGGTGCAACAAAGGTTGATGGTGCATCTGATGCGATGGCAACTTCATGATAAGGTGCAATTTGTTTGAGTGCGTTGATGTGTTCAAGTAGATTTTTTTGTGCTTCTTCATCAATCACAGGTCCAACATCTGTTGAAAGGGCGACAGGATTATCAACAATCAGCTCATCCATTGCCCCTTTAATCATTGCAACCACATGATCAGCAATGTCTTCTTGGACACATAAAATTCTCAAAGCAGAGCACCGCTGACCTGCTGAATCAAATGCTGATGCCAGTACATCGGCACAAACTTGTTCGGGTAGAGCGGTACTATCAACAATCATTGCATTCATCCCACCTGTTTCGGCGATGAGTACTGGATTATCATCACGAGCAGCAAGTAGTTTATTGATATGTTTGGCAACTTCTGTTGAGCCAGTGAAAATAACACCGTTGATGCGTTCATCTGATGTTAAAGCTGCTCCAACATCGCCTGCACCTAAGACAAGCTGTAAAGCATCTTTTGGCACACCAGACTCATGTAGCCAAGATACTGCCAAATGTGCGATTAAACTGGTTTGTTCGGCAGGTTTGGCAACAACAGTATTACCTGTTACCAATGCCGAGACAACCTCACCGACAAAAATAGCTAGGGGGAAGTTCCATGGGCTAATCGCAACGACCGTACCAACAGGGCTAGACAGATTAAGCGATTCTGCTTCATCAGCATAATAACGACAAAAATCAACCGCTTCACGAACCTCAGCAATAGCATTTAATAAGGTTTTGCCTGCTTCACGGACGGCAACCATCATCAATAGTGCCATATGAGCAGAGTCTTCCATCAAATCTGCAAAACGGCGTAAAATGGCAGCTCGTTCGGCAGCAGAGACAGTCTGCCAATTTGTTTGGGCGTTTAAAGCTGTGGTGATAACATCTGGTACGCTGTTTGGATCAATAAAAGAAACTTGACCAATAACATCTCGATGATCACTTGGATTTAAGACAGTATGAGCAGGCTGATGGCTGACATCTACTGCCGTTAATGAAGAGACATTAAAATCAATCTGACTGGCAGGTTGCATTAAGTCTTCTAATCTGCCAAGTGTGTGTTCATTGGTTAAATCCAATCCAAGCGAGTTTTTGCGATCACCATAAATATGGCGAGGTGGTGGCGTGAGTGGATTTTGAGAGATGCCATTGGCTTTGACAATATCAATGGGCGATTCAACCAATTCATCAATACTGACTTGCTCATCAACAATGCGATTAACAAAAGAGGAGTTTGCCCCATTTTCTAGCAAGCGGCGTACCAAATAAGCCAGTAGCGTTTTATGAGTACCAACAGGCGCATAAATACGCACTCGACGACCCAAATTATTATCACCAACAACTTGGTCATACAGTGTTTCGCCCATACCGTGCAAGCATTGAAATTCAAATTCTTTATCTTTACCCATCTCATAGATGGTTGCTAAACTTTGGGCATTATGCGTGGCAAATTGTGGATAGATCACATCTTGAGCAGCCAATAATTTTTTAGCACAGGCTAAATAAGATACATCGGTATGTACCTTACGGGTATATACAGGGTAACCATCCAAGCCATCAACTTGGGCCCATTTGATTTCGCTATCCCAATAAGCACCTTTAACCAAGCGAATCATCAGTTTTTGATGATTGCGACGAGCCAAATCAATCAAATAATCAATCACATAAGGGCAGCGTTTTTGATATGCTTGTACCACAAAACCAATACCATTAAATCCCGCTAAATCAGGATCAGAAACCAATTTTTCCATCAAGTCTAATGATAACTCAAGACGGTTAGCCTCTTCAGCGTCAATATTTAGACCGATATTGTATTCTTTGGCAAGTACAAACAAGGCTTTTAGGCGTGGCAACAGCTCATTCATCACGCGTGCGTGTTGTGCACGAAAATAGCGTGGGTGAATGGCAGACAATTTAACTGAAATACCATTACCATCATAAACGCCTCGACCAACAGAATCTTTGCCAATCGCATGAATTGCAGTAACATAATCTTGATAATAGCGATCAGCGTCTTCAGCGGTCATGGCTGCCTCACCAAGCATATCAAAGCTGAAACGATATCCAAGCTTTTCACGCTCTTTACCATTAGACAAAGCTTCTTGGATCGTCTGACCAGTAACAAATTGTTTACCCAAGATTTTCATGGCATGGTTAACGCCTGCACGAATAAATGGTGCGCCACCTTTTTGTAGAACACGGGTTAATGCCGAGCTTAGCCCTTTTTCGCTGGTAGGTTGGGTGAGTTTGCCTGTCAAAACCAAACCCCAAGCAGCAGCATTCACAAACATGGATGGACTATGACCGATATGGCTTTTCCAATTGCCATCAGACAGTTTATCTTGAATCAGTCTGTCTCGTGTGGTTGTATCTGGAATGCGTAGCAAGGCTTCTGCCAAACACATCAATGCCACACCTTCTTCGCTGGATAAGGAAAATTCGTGCATGAGTGCATCAACGCCCGAGGATTTGCTGCGGTTGGTTCGAACTTGGGTAATTAATCGGCGAGCCAAATCGCTGATGTGTGATTTTTCATCATTATTGAAGTTTAGAGTTTCTAATAAATTTGATACTGCGGTGACTTCATCTAATCGATAAGCACTGGTAATGGCGTCTCGTAAGGTGGATTGAGTGTGGGTAAAGTTAAACATAAAGTAACTCACAAAATGAAAATATAAGAACCAGTTAAACTGTCAAAATAAATGATATAAAAATCAGAATTAAGCGTTAATTATATCTTATATGAACATATAAACCAAGTAAATTTTTATGCATTTTCCGTGATATTACCGATTTTTTAAGTATGATATTTTTTTAAGCTTAAGATAATTATTTTTTATGAATTGGTTAAAACTATCAGGCTGGTTTGACCAAACAGTTAGCCCAATAACTTTAATAAAAACAGTAGTGTTTTGGTATGGTTTAGCTCAGGTGGTTTATTGTATAATCATACGGTAAGGGCTGATTTAGACAACAGGTGATGATTAATGAAAATCATGGGGCAGGTCATTCCAACTTGGGTATTAATGAGTGCTGTGGTTTTGGCATTTTGTGCAGGTATTTTAAATACAACTGCCTTAATGGGTATCACCCATATTTCAGCATCACATGTGACAGGCAATGTCAGTTTATTTGTGGTTTCAATGCTTAGCAATGACTGGTTAAATTTTAAGTTATTATTAATATCCATCGGGTCTTTTTGGGTAGGATCGGTATTAAGTGGTGCTATCATTGGCTCAAGTGAACTCAATATCCACCAAAATTATGGCTATGCCATGCTTTTAGAGGTGCTGATGCTGTGCTTGAGCCTTTGGATGTATTTATTGACACATCATTTTTTGGGTCAAATGATGATTGCCATGGCGTGCGGACTCCAAAACTCAATGGTTGCAACTTATCATGGCACAGTCATTCGCACCACACATTTAACCGGTATCACTTCAGACTTGGGTGCTACAGTAGGTAACTGGTTGGTTGGTCGGCGTGTCAGCTTGCGTAAAATCATTTTACATAGCTCGCTGTGGTGGGGATTTTTTATGGGCAGTATTTCAGCTGTACTTTTATACAGTTACATCGGATATTTATCGATGATTTTGCCAATTACGATCATTTTGATTGCCGCTTTATTTTATCATCAAATGGGCAAATTATATACTCAAATATTGAGACTTGTACGCCTAAAACTGATCCAAAATCAACGAAAAAAACGCCGCTCAAAGTCTCATCATTCCAAACTATCCACTTAAAACATGCCAAAATCGTTTGGCATGTTTTAAGGATTTGAGTTATTTAGTTATTTGTCCAAATTTGGCTTAGTTTTACCCACGGTGATGATGATAAATTCATCAGGCTTGATACGCAAGTTCAGTGCGGTATTAACACTATTTATCGTGGCATTATCCAAGCGATTGAGCGTATGGTTAAGATGATCTTTTGGGTAATCGGCAACAAATAAAGCACCAATGACACGATGAATACTGGCATTGCTTGAAAAAATATTGGCAAAACCATTTTTATTACCCAAACGCACCAATTCAAGCTCTTCTTGGGTTATGCCTTCATTCAGCGACTCATTAATGATGTGTAGCGTCTCTAAAATGGCATCGGCTGCTTTATCGCCATCGGTTGAAAATTCAACCACATAATTACCACCTGCTCTGAGGCGTTCCATACCGCCATAAATGCCATAAGTGTAGCCTTTTTGCTCTCGAATGGTTTTCATCAATCTGGCATTAAAATCACCACCTGCCAAAATTTCATTACCTAATGAAAAATCGCTGAACTCTTGACGACCTGCTTTGTCCGTGCGTACTTTACTGGTGGGGTGACCGATGATGATTTGGGTTTGACTACTGTTGTGAGGAATATGGATATGGCGAGCCTTAACTGGTTTTGTCAAATCCAGCGTATTTTTATACGACTTGCCTGTCGGTAATTTGGCGGTCAGATGGTTGGCAAGTGATTTGGCTTGCTCGGCGGTCATATCACCTGTAATCACCAGTGTCGCATTATTTGCATTAATAAAAGTATGCCAAAAATTAAGCAGCTCATCACGATCAATTTTGGCAATACTATCTTCATCGCCTGTGGTTGCGTGTGCATAAGGATGATTTTCATATACGGCTTGATGATAAGCAACAGAAGCTACATGATAAGGGTTTTGCTTTTTTTGTTTTAAACTGGTGATGAGCTGATTTTTGTTGCGTTGTAGAGTCTTATCATCAAAAGCAGGTTGAGTGACAGCATCGACCATTAAATCGGCGGCTTGATTTAATAATGATTGATCAGACAAGCTTCTTAATGATAAAGTTAAGTTATCCTTATTTGCTGTACTGGTAAAATCAATGCCAAGACGCTCTTTGGCAGCAACAAACTCATCTTCAGAAAGGCTGTCAGTTCCTTGGGTGAGCATGGTTGCAACCATGTTAGCCGTGCCTGATTTGCCAACCTGATGGTCATACGCTGACCCTGCATTAAAATACAAGCTGATATCGACAATAGGCAGCTCATGTAATGGCGTAAAAGCAACGCTCACACCGTTGTTGGTTTGAAAATATTGTGTATTTGGAATATTGACGGTCAGCTCACCCAATTGATTGATACTATCAATAATACTATCATCAGCAAGTTTAAGCTCGCTACTGGTTAGCGTGTGATGGTGTGTCGTATTTGCTTGCACTGATGGGCTAATGAATAATAAAACGCCAATGATGGCAGCTGATAGGCGATGTTTTGTTAAATGTTTCATGTCAGTGTCCATCGATTAATGAGTGTCTGAGGGCGATTGTGTATTTTTGGGCAATACATAAACCGTGGTTAGATTGTCTTTGGTCAGATATTTTTTACCCACAGCTTGGATGTCTGATTTACTGACTTTGTCCAATGCTTTTGGTAGAGTATCTAAAGTATCTAAAGGCAACCCCAACGCAGACAAAGCACCTAAATTAGAGGCTTGTTTGGCGATACTATCATTGGCAAACACCAAAGATGATAACAAGCTTGCACGACTACGGGCCAGCTCATCATCCGTGATTTGATCGTTGGTGATGGCATTAAGCTCTGCTAATATGGCAGCTTCAGCATCTGCCAAGCTGACACCCTCACGAGGTGTGGCAATAATGGTAAATAAATCATCACTTTTTGAGAGCATATTATAGCGAATAGAAACGCTATTTAGTATTTGTAATTTGCGAATCAGATGACGCTCAAAACGCGCTGATAAGCCGCCATCAGCAATATCGCTAAGCAGTGATAATGCATGAGCTTCTTTGGTATGATTTTTAATAGTACGACTACCTAAAGTAGGTACATTAAACCCCATGATTAAGCTTGGTACTTTAACATTTTGATAGCTATTGGTCTGCGTATAGCCACGATGACTTGGCTGGCTAAGTGGGGTGCGTTTTGGTAATGATGATGGTTTTAGAGTGCCAAAATATTTTTCGATCCAAGGCAGGGCGGTTTTGGGGTCGATGTCGCCAACCAGTACTAATGTTGCATTGTTTGGTGCGTACCATTGATCATACCAATTTTGCAAGTCTGTTACCGTAATTGCTTCAATCTCTGGCATGCTACCAATGATGGGGAGACCTTTGGGAGAATTTGGTAGGGCAATTGCCAAAAACTCTTCATGAGCTTTGGCGGTGGGTTTGTCGTCTGTGGTTAGGCGGCGTTCTTCTTTGATTACCTGTTTTTCGGTGGCAACCTCCTCAGCGGTTAAGATGAGGTTATTCATGCGATTGGCTTCTATTTGTAGTGCCAATGGAAATTGATTGGCAGGCAGGCTTTCATAATAGGCCGTAAATTCATCACTGGTAAAGGCATTTAACTCACCCCCAAAATGACTAATGAGGCGTTGATAGTCGTCATGACTGACACCTTTGGCATCTTTAAACATCATGTGTTCTAAAAAATGTGAAATACCACCTTTTCCAATAGGCTCATCACTTGAACCCACATCATACCAAACTTGGGTCATCACAATGGGCGCTCGGCTGTCTTGTTTGATGATGACCTTTAGACCATTTTTTAAGGTTTGGGTATAAATATCGTGATGTTCTGCTTGGGTGCTTGGGGTTTTTGTGGTTGAGATAGCGTTTTGGGTATGGTCAAGACTTTGACAGGCAGATAAGCCAACCGCCGCACCAATCACAAAAGCCAATGGCATGAGTTTCATAGTATATCCTTATTTTGTTTTATAATGTGGTTGTACCGCTAATCATCACCGATGCTGTCGGTGAAACACTGGCACAGCCGATGACTGTCAAAGCAAATATCATCAGTAAGCAACTTTTTAATAAGTCATTCATAAATCACTCCAGCTAAATTATCGCTAAATCATCTGACCATTATTTTGATGACCTAAGTATTATAATGATAATCATCATCAAAAACACAACACTAAAGCCAAATGTCACAGATTATCTACATTGAGTAATAAATGCTTATCAAATGAAAATTTTGTCAAACAAAAACTGCTTAATCTCTGTCATAAATCTGTCATGAATCAGTCACTAATCTGTCATGCTTGCTTGCTAAGATAACGGCATTCACCAAGCCAGCTTACTATGGCAAGCCTAAGGAAATACAGATGAATAACCCACACGATTTTATCGAAGACTCAAACTCAACCAGCAACCCAAGCTTTGCTGATATCCTAAATCAAACCGTGTCACGCCGCACCATTTTAAAAGGTGGTGCAGGCTTGACGGCTGCTGCCATGTTTGGCTCATTGCCTTTGATGGCGAGCACAAATTCCACCACGGCACCAACGAAAACAAATTTGGCACGCCCAACAAAACTTCAATTCAAAGCCGTACCTCATTATACAGGCAATGACATGAAAGTTGCCGAAGGCTACACGGCGCGTGCATTTTTGCATTTGGGTGAGCCGCTGATCGATGGCATCGAAGCGTTCCGTGACAACCGCGAACATTCAGGCGAATCATTTTTGTATCGCATGGGCGATAACCACGACGGTATGCATTTTTATGGCATGGTCAACGGCAAATTTGATCCCAATCAATCAAATCGTGCTTTGTTGGCAATCAACCATGAATATACCAACGAAAATCTACACCCAATGGGTTTCTTTACACAGGAAGATAACAATGCCGCGCCGATTTATCGAAAAAAACGCCTTGCTATGGATGTGCGTCGCGATGCTAACGCTCATGGCGTGACTGTGGTTGAGCTAAGAAAGACAGGCGATCGCTATGAAATGGTCAAAAACTCACCATTTAATAAGCGTTTTTCAAGTGCAACGACGGTAGATTTTGCAGGTGCAGCAGCAGGTAGTAAAATGCTTATCACCAAATTTGACAAATCAGGCAAAAGCACTTGGGGCATCAATAACCAATGTGGTTCAGGTATGTCACCATGGGGCACTTATCTAACCACCGAAGAAAACTTTTTAAATGTCTTTGCACGCGGTGAAGACAAAGCCAAAATCGGCACCCAAGCAGATGTCGCACTGGCTCGCTATGGCTTAAAAGAAAACAGCACAGGCGGCGGCTATTTGTGGCACACTGCTGACGATAAAGAAGGCATTGTAACTGATGAATTCAGTCGCTGGGAAGCCACTGCCAAAGCCAATGACGCAAGTGCTGATTATCGTAACGGGTTTAATGGCTTTGGATACATCGTAGAAATTGATCCATTTGATCCAAAAGCTCGCGCAGTAAAGCGCACAAGCCTGGGGCGCTTTGCTCATGAAAACTGTGCCTTTGTACCGCCTGTCGCTGGCAAGCCTGTGGTCTTTTATATGGGTGATGATGCGCGCGGTGAGTACATTTATAAATTTGTCTCTAAAGCCAAATGGTCACCAAGCGATGTGGGCAAAGGCCTAAAAGCAGGCGATAAATACATGAACAATGGCACGCTGTATGTTGCTGTGTTTAATACAGATGGTACAGGTGAATGGCGTGAGCTGTCTTATGGTAAAGTCAATCATAAAGATTATCCGTTCAAAGACCAAGCCGATGTTGTCATCAATGCTCGCTTGGCAGCCGACAGCGTAGGCGCAACCAAGATGGACCGTCCTGAGTGGATCTCGGTCAGTCCGATCACAGGCGAAGTTTATGTGACTTTGACCAACAACTCAAAGCGTACAGTTGAAGCTACCGATGCCGCCAACCCAAGAAGCTATAATAACAAAGGCAACCAACATGGTCATATCGTTCGCTGGCGTGAGCGCGGTGAGCATACCGCAACAGCGTTTGATTGGGATGTGTATTTGTTTGCTGCGCCAAATGATTTGACTGAGCAAAACTTATCCAATCTATCTGCTGAAAATGACTTGTCTTCTCCAGATGGCTTGTATTTTGATCCACGTGGTGTCTTGTGGATTCAAACGGATGACAGTGCTTATACCAAAACTACCAACTGTATGCTACTTGCAGCGCTGCCTAGCCATGTGGGTGATGGTAAAATCATGACCACAACCACAGGACGTAATACGCCTGTGGGTGCAATGGCGACTAATGATACCCTAAAAAGATTCTTTGTGGGTCCAAAAGGCTGTGAGGTCACAGGCATCACCATGACACCCGACTTCAAAACCTTATTCATCAATATCCAGCATCCTGGCGAAGACAGCCCTGATGTGACTTGGGGTGCGGTTCCAGGCGGACGCGTACCGCGCTCAGCGACAGTCATGATTACCAAAAATGATGGCGGCGTGATCTTAGGCGAATCATTACAAAACATGGCCTAATATCAGCTAATACCACCGATCCCCAAGCATGTTATGATAGGTTTTAAGGTTTTTGTGTAATGAATTTTGGGTAAATTTGTGCTACAATCAAAATCATTGAACAAAATCATAAAATGTAGGTAAGGATATGAGCGAAAACGAAAAAGGTGGCTGGTTTTCCCGCATGAAAGCTGGACTATCAAAGTCAAGTAAAAACCTATCAGAAGGGCTGGTTAATGTCTTGGTTGGTGGCAAACAGATTGATGATGAGCTGCTTGAGGAAGTTGAAGATCAGCTACTGGTTGCTGATATTGGTGTCAATGCCACCAATCGCATTATCAAAAATCTCACCGAGCAGACCGCGCGTGGCGATTTGATTTACTCGCATGCTTTGTATAAAGCACTCAAAACCGAGTTGACCGACATTTTGACGCCAAAAGTTGCACCTTTGATTATTGATACCACCAAAAAGCCCTATGTCATTTTGATGGTGGGTGTCAATGGTGTTGGTAAGACCACCACAATCGGTAAGCTTGCCAAGCGTTTACAAAATGAGGGTAAGTCGGTCATGCTTGCCGCTGGCGACACTTTTCGAGCCGCCGCCACCGAGCAGCTACAAATTTGGGGTGAGCGAAATGGCATTCCTGTCATCGCTCAAGGTCATGGCTCAGACAGTGCTTCGGTGATTTTTGATGCCATGCAGTCTGCCAAGGCAAAGGGCATTGATGTGCTTATCGCTGATACAGCAGGACGCCTACAAAATAAAACGCATCTGATGAATGAACTTGAAAAGGTTGTGCGTGTGATGAAAAAGGGCGACGAAACTGCTCCGCATGAGACGATGATCGTGCTAGATGCAGGCACAGGTCAAAACGCCATCAATCAAGTGCAAGTATTTTCAGAAGCAGTGAATTTAACTGGCATCAGTGTTACAAAGCTAGATGGGACAGCCAAAGGTGGTGTGGTATTTAATATCGCCCAAAATACGGATATTCCCATCCGTTTTATCGGCGTTGGAGAGGGTATTGACGACCTACAGCCATTTAAGCCAAAAGATTTTGTTGATGCACTTTTGGAAAAAGAAGAATGATGGCAAAAGCAGTTAGCACTAACTATCATCCACCAAGTTTTTTACCTGATTTGCCAACCATGCACCTAACTGCCAGTCACGGTAAGCTGATTTTACTTGATTGGCAAGATATCAAAACCCAAAAACTGCTCAATCAAGCCAATCAGCATGCGGTATTTATAAAACCATCCCAATTAGATATCAATCAGCCCGATCAGGCGATTCTTTTACAGACCACCGAGCAGCTTAATGAGTACTTTGATGGTACTCGCAGGAACTTTAGCATACCGCTTGATTTTTCTTATGGCACTCAATTTCAGCAACAGGTTTGGGCGGCACTGTTGACGATTGATTATGGTCAGACCATCAGCTATGCCAAGCTTGCCACACTCATTGATAAACCCAAAGCGTTTCGCGCCTGTGCCAATGCCAATGGCAAAAATCCTTTAAGCCTAATCGTTCCTTGTCACCGAGTGGTTGCATCTGATGGGGGTTTGGGTGGTTATACAGGTGGTGTTGCCATTAAAAAAGCATTATTAGATTTTGAGATGGCGTGTCACTTAAGCAAAAATAAAACACCGACTGATTTTGATTATTTATGCTATAATTAGATAATTTTAATTTCATATTTGATGGTTTAAGGAAGTGTTTATGCCTTATGCACTGTTGCGTCCGTTATTATTTAGTATGAATCCTGAGCAAGCTCACGAAAAAACGCTTCAGATGCTTGAATCTGCCAACAAAGCACATCTTTTGGGTTTTGTGTATGCTAAGCAGGCGCTACCGACTGAGTGCATGGGTATTTCTTTATTAAACCCAGTGGGCTTGGCGGCAGGTTTGGATAAAAATGGGGCGTATATTGATGCCCTAAGTGAGCTGGGATTTGGGTTTTTGGAAATTGGTACGGTCACCCCAAAGCCTCAAATGGGTAACGACAAACCTCGTTTATTCCGCATCAAAGAAGCGAACGGTATTATTAATCGAATGGGATTTAATAATCATGGCGTGGATGTGATGATTGATAATATTGAACAGGCAAAGTATCAAGGTGTTCTTGGTATCAATATCGGTAAAAATGCCACGACGCCTGTTGAAAATGCACTTGATGATTATATTTATTGTCTTGAGCGTGTTTATCCATATGCCAGCTATATCACGATTAATATTTCAAGCCCCAATACCAAAAATTTACGTAATTTACAAAGTGGCGATGCCTTATCACAACTACTTGATGGCATAAAAAACTGTCAGTTACGCTTAGCCAATGACTATGGATTTTATGTACCTTTGGCATTGAAGATTGCACCTGATTTAGATTTAAGTCAGATTGATGACATTTCTCGCACAGTGATTGATTTTGAGATTGATGGTTTGATTGCAACAAATACCACCTTATCACGCACAGGCGTTGAAGGTTTTCGTCATGGAGAAGAAGCGGGTGGGTTATCGGGTCGTCCTGTCAATCACCAAAGTACGCTGATTTTATCCCAATTTGCAGACCGTATCGCTGATAAAGTCGATTTGATTGGCGTGGGTGGTATTGAGACAGGCGAACTTGCTGTCAAAAAACTTCATGCAGGTGCTAAGGCGGTTCAGTTGTACTCTGGGCTAATTTATAAAGGTCCTGGGCTTGTGACGGATTGCGTTCA
Organism: Moraxella sp. HMSC061H09; assembly: GCF_001809255.1. Lineage (NCBI taxonomy): Bacteria > Pseudomonadati > Pseudomonadota > Gammaproteobacteria > Moraxellales > Moraxellaceae > Moraxella > Moraxella sp. HMSC061H09. The sequence goes on along the minus strand of NZ_KV796856.1, from coordinate 177,077 downwards.
GGCACTCTCAGGTGATCGCTACGGATAATCCTATGAATGTGATTGACATTATTATCAGCATTGTTGTGCTTTTGGGTATTTGGCGTGGTTTTACTGTTGGCATGATAAAAAGCATGGCAATGCTGTTATCGTGGTTTATTGCCTTAGTGGTTGCATCAAAAACAGCAAATAGTTTTTCTCATATATTTGCCCCATGGATTGACAACCCAGTTTTACAAGTTGCCATGGCGTTTATTGTCATCATGCTGATCACTGTTTTACTTGTCGGCACAGTTGCTAGCCTATTATCACGCTCATTTAAGGCATTAAAATTGGGATTTTTGGATCGTATTGGCGGCAGTGTATTTGGTGCCGCCACTGGCATGTTAAAGGTTTTGATTGTCCTAAGTATCATCTCTCCGATATTAATGCTAACACCTGCTGCTCAGTCATCTGTACTTGTTCCAAGCCTATTGCCTTATGCACCAATGGCAAAGAATTTCTTACATAAGGCATTTGATAGTACTTGGAATCAGCTGGAAAATCCCTATAAAAATCAACGATGATAATATCATTTAACATCAATTTTTAATAATTATTAACTTATTGTTATCAATAATTTGGAGTAACTATGTGTGGTGTAATCGGCGTTATGGCGCATGAACCTGTCAATCAAATATTGTATGATGGTTTAACCATGCTACAGCACCGTGGTCAAGATGCGGCGGGTATTGTCACCTTAAAAGACAATCGCCTCTATCTGCGTAAAGATAATGGTATGGTGCGTGATGTATTCTTAAATCAACATATGACACGCTTGGTGGGCAATTGTGGTATCGGTCATGTACGCTATCCTACCGCAGGAACTTCTAGTACCGCAGAAGCTCAGCCCTTATATGTCAATTCCCCTTATGGCATTGCTTTGGCACATAATGGCAACTTAACCAATGCCGAAAAATTGGCGCGTGAGCTGTACGAAGAAGATCGCCGTCATCTCAATACTCAGTCAGATTCTGAAGTTTTGCTTAATATTTTTGCCCACGAACTTCAAAAATTTACCAAGCCTGCTTTAGAATCTGATGATATCTTTGAGGCACTGACTAAGCTGTATAAACGCTGTCAAGGTGCGTTTGGTGTGGTGGCTTTGATTACAGGTCACGGTTTGGTGGCATTTCGTGATCCTAATGGCATTCGTCCATTGGTCTATGGACGCCGATTGACCGAAAAAGGCATAGAATATATGGTCGCATCAGAGTCAGTCGCATTACAAGCGCTTGGCTTTGAGATAGTCAGAGATATCGCACCTGGTGAAGCGATTTTTATTGATCTAAACCACAGCATTCACACGCATCAGTGTGTACCTATCGAAAAAGGTCAATACACGCCTTGTATCTTTGAATATGTGTATTTTGCTCGCCCTGATTCTATTATTGATAATATCTCCGTCCACAAGGCAAGAATGCGTATGGGCGAAAAATTAGCCGATCAAATTTTGCGTGAATGGGGTGAGGATCATGGGATTGATGTGGTTATACCGATTCCAGATACCTCAAGAAATTCTGCGTTAGAGCTTGCGGTTCGCTTAAATGTCAAATACCGTGAGGGCTTTAATAAAAATCGCTATATTGGCCGCACCTTTATCATGCCAGGTCAGCAGCAGCGCAAAAAAAGCGTCCGCCAAAAATTAAATGCCGTACCATTAGAATTTAAAAACAAAAATGTGCTTTTGGTCGATGATTCAATCGTTCGTGGTACTACCTGCTATGAGATTATTCAGATGGCTCGAGATGCAGGTGCTAAAAAAGTCTTTTTTGCGTCGGCAGCGCCGCCAGTCATGTACCCCAATGTTTATGGCATTGATATGCCTGTGCGTGGTGAGCTGATTTCATCAGGCCGTAGTGTTGAAGAAGTGTGCGAGATTATCGGTGCCGATCGTTTAATTTTCCAAGACTTAGGTGATTTGATCGAAGCGGTCAAAGACACCAAACACAGCCAAGTTGACGGCTTTGATTGTTCGGTTTTTGATGGTAAATATATTGCAGGCGATATTGATGAAGTTTATTTAACTGATCTTCAAAATAAAAGAAATGACGCTGTCAAAGATAAAGGTGTCACCGTCGTCGATACACCCGTTGATATGACGGGCGTATCTGCAGTTTAATTGAAATGTCATTGAAATAAACCAAAATTTTAACCGCTAAAAAGCGCCAAAAATAGCTTCTCGGTGCTTTTTATCACAATATTTTTATTGATGTGTTTAAACACTTGAGTGATGATGCCTATTGTGATTGGTAAAAATGAGATTATTTTTGGAAGTATTTATGAAAAATCAGTCTGCCACCCATTGGGCATTATCTGTCATGACAATCAGTGTGCTTTTAAGTGCCTGTACTTCTCATGTGACACATGAGCGTGCACCAATCAAAGTTGTGCAGGTTACACCCAATCCCACACAGGTTGCACCGCCTGCTCAAGTGCCTACTCAAGCTTTGACCAAAGTACCTACCTCAACCGTTCAGCCTACGACCGCCAAACCTGCATCCGTTGTGGTACAAAAATCGGTCGTCGTACAAAAACCAGCCCCCACCAACACACCCAGCATGACCACCCAAAGTCATTATGCTACCTTTGCTGAATGGAAACATGATTTTATTCATCGTGCCTTGGCAAAAGGTATTAATGCCAATAGTTTAAATGCATTGATGGGTAATGCCACGCTCAATCAGCGTGTGATAGAGTTGGATCGTAGTCAAGCTGAATTCACCAAAATGCCCTGGGAATATGTCGAATCAGCCGCCTCTTCAAATCGCATCAGCCAAGGCAGATCCAAATTAAATGAAAATTTGAGCATATTAACCTCAGCTGAATCTATCTATGGCACACCAAAAGAGATTACCGCCGCCATTTGGGGTATGGAGTCATCATACGGTGCTGGCATGGGTAGTATGGATTTGGTCAGTGCGTTATCAAGCCTAGCGTATGATGGTCGCCGCCGTGAGTTTGCTGAAAACCAGTTACTTGCGATGCTTTTAATGATTGAGCGTGGTGATGTGGCAGCATCTCAGCTAAAAGGCTCATGGGCAGGAGGCATGGGACATACTCAATTTATCCCAACGACATGGATACAAGAGAGTATCGATGGTGATGCCAATGGTCGAAAAAACCCTTGGAATCGCCAAGATGCCTTAACTTCCACTGCAAGTTATTTGGCAAATGCTGGCTGGATTCGTGGCTTACAGCCTTTTTATGAAGTGCGATTACCAACTGGGTTTGACTTTTTACAGCTAAATAGCAAGCGTAGCCTTGATGCGTGGAAGGCATTAGGGCTGGTCAGTGCAAGCGGTGAATATTTTGGTGGCGTACATGAAGCACAATTGTGGCTACCTGCTGGTCAATATGGGCCAGCATTGCTACTCACCAAAAATTTTGAGGTCATTCGTGTTTATAACAATTCCTCAAGCTATGCTTTGGGTGTTTCTTTGCTTGCCAAAAAAATTGCCGGTGGCCATGATCTTGTTCAATCTTGGCCACGTCATGAACAGCCATTATCACGCACCCAAATCATCAATTTACAAAAAAACTTAACTGCACAAGGCTATGACACCCAAGGCATTGACGGTGTCGCTGGTAGTAATACCCGCCAAGCATTTGCACGCTGGCAAGCTGCTAATGGTCAAATACCAGATGGATTCATCAGCCAGCGTACGGCTGGTCATTTGGTCTGGTAAATTCATTGATGTCATTAACCACCTTTGGTTAAGTGATTGCCCTTGCAAAACCCCATTATCATCCCCATGGTAATGGGGTTTGATTAATTTAACTGTTTAAAGAAGAAGAAAAATCCATTATGCGACTGCCCGAAACGACCAGAGCCGAACGACAAACCAACCAACTTGCTCGTAGAATTCAAGAAAAAGCCCAGCTGACAGGCGTGAATGTCTCAGGAACACAAATCTCCAGTCAAGCATTTGAGATGGTAACCGATTTTGAGCCATCGGGCGATCAGCCAAAAGCCATCGCCGAGCTTGTAAAAGGTGTTGAAGCGGACATGCGTGGTCAACTTTTGTTGGGTGTGACAGGTTCTGGTAAAACCTACACCATGGCAAAGGTGATTGCCGAGTGCGGTCGTCCTGCCATCATCATGGCACATAATAAGACTTTGGCAGCTCAGCTATATGGTGAATTTAAGGCATTTTTTCCGAATAATGCCGTTGAATATTTTGTCAGTTATTATGATTATTATCAGCCTGAAGCCTATGTACCAGCCAGCGATACTTTTATTGAGAAAGATTCTGCCATTAACGATCATATTGACCAAATGCGACTGTCAGCAACTCGTGCCTTATTAGAGCGACGAGATGCCATCATCGTGGCATCAGTATCGGCAATTTATGGCTTGGGTGATCCTGAAAGCTACCTAAAAATGTTGCTTCATATTGTTGTTGGTGATCGAGTGCATCGTGATGCGGTAATCAAACGACTTGTTGAATTACAATACGAACGCAATGAACTGGATTTTGGGCGAGGGACTTATCGCATTCGTGGCGAAACTTTGGATATTTATCCTGCTGAAAGTGAAAGCTTGGCAGTACGCATACAGATGTTTGATGATGAAATTGAAAAAATTACTTGGTTTGACCCCTTGACGGGTAAAAATATCAAATCAGTACCACGCATTACCATTTATCCAAAATCACATTATGTCACTCCAAAAGATAAGCTAGAAGCTGCCAGTGCCACGATCAAAGAAGAGCTTGCCCAAAGGCTAGAATATTTTCGTGCTAATGATAAATTCATTGAAGCACAACGCATCAAAGAGCGTACACAGTATGATCTTGAGATGATTGGGCAGCTTGGTTATTGTAATGGTATTGAAAACTACTCTCGTCATCTGTCAGGTCGACCAGCAGGTGAAGCACCGCCAACTTTATTTGATTACATTCCCTCAGATGCACTGCTGTTTATTGATGAAAGTCATGTGACTGTGCCTCAGATTGGTGCGATGTATAAAGGCGATAAAAGCCGCAAAGAAACGCTTGTTCAATATGGGTTTCGCTTGCCGAGTGCTATGGATAATCGACCCATGAAATTTGAAGAATGGGAAAAAATTTCCCCAGCGACCATTTTTGTCTCTGCCACGCCTGCTCAATATGAGCTTGAAAAATCCGAACAAGTGGTTGAGCAGGTCGTGCGTCCAACGGGTCTTGTAGATCCGATACTTGAAATCCGCCCTGTATTAACCCAAGTTGATGATATTCTTGGTGAAATTAACCTAAAAAAATCACTCGATGAGCGGGTTTTGATTACCACACTGACCAAACGCATGGCAGAGGATTTGACCAGCTATTTAAAAGAATACGGTATTAAGGTTGCCTATTTACACTCTGATATTGACACAGTTGAGCGAATGAAAATCATTCATGAGCTGCGTACGGGTATTTTTGATGTTTTGGTAGGTATCAATTTGCTGCGTGAAGGATTGGATATGCCCGAGGTTTCTTTGGTGGCAATTTTTGATGCCGACAAAGAAGGATTTTTACGCTCAGAACGGTCGCTGATTCAAACCATTGGGCGTGCTGCTCGCCATGTGAATGGCAAGGCAATTTTATATGCAGATACAATCACGCCAAGCATGCAAAAAGCCATCGATGAAACCGAACGCCGCCGTGCCAAACAAATTGCATTTAATCAAGAACATGGCATCACACCAAAATCAGCCAGTCGTGCCATTACCGATAAGATTGATACCGGTGATGACGAAACTTCTGAAGTGGTGCAGATTGTTTTATCTCAAGCATTGGCAGGCGTGGATGAAAACATCCTACATTCGCCAAAACTACTGGCCAAAGAAATCGCTCGCTTAGAAAAACAAATGCAGGCATTATCTCGTGAGCTAAAATTTGAAGAGGCTGCCAAAGTGCGTGATACAGTCATCGCACTCAAAGAGCTGTTAGTTCAATAAAATTGATCAAATCAATTTATCACAACAATGCCTTTACTGTTTAATGATCAAGTAAAGGCAAATTTTATGTTTAATCAGCTTATGACAATCCAAACAATTCATAGACACCCTTTGCCACCATTCACACCACCCAATGCATGTGTCATGATGCTTGGCAGCTTTCCGCCACCGCCTGAGCGTTGGGCAATGCCATTTTATTATCCAAATTATAATAATGATATGTGGCGTATTTTGGGTTTGGTATTTTTTGATGATGCTAAGCGATTTATTGATAGCACGAATAAAACCTTTGATCAAGATGCTATTGAGCAATTTTTGACTAAGACGGGCATCGCCATCGGCGACACAGCCGAACAGGTGATCCGCCAAAAAGACAACGCTTCTGATCAGTTTTTACAGATTGTCACACCAGCAGATATTGAAAAGACGCTCAAGCAGTTGCCTTGGTGCCATGCATTCATCACCACAGGCAAAAAAGCGACTGAAGTTTTATGTCAGCAATTTACAAGCCAAAAAATACCAAACATTGGCGAGCAAGTACAGCTATTGATTGCCAACCGTCGCATTGATTTATATCGCTTACCATCATCATCACGGGCGTATCCTTTGGCGATTGATAAAAAAGCCGATTTTTATCGAAAGGTTTTTGAGACATTGGGCGTGCTTTAAAAAGTACAACGATTTAAGTGTATTTTTGCTAAAATACCAAGATCTTCGCAATAAGATACCGCAATGACTGATACCATCTTAACGATACCGCCAACACCGCCCAAACCCTCTGAACAAATTGCCGCCTTACAATGCACGCTTGAGCAGGCTTATTTGATTGAAGCTTCGGCAGGTACAGGCAAAACTTGGACGCTGACGGGGATTATTCTACGGCTATTAATTGAAAAAAAATATCCACCTGAGCGTATTATTGCCACAACTTTTACTCGGGCGGCGGCAGCTGAGATGCAAGAGCGTATCAGTGAGCGGCTGCACAGCTTTTATGGCTTGATGCGTTGGTTGCAAGGGATGCTAAGCACTCAGCCTGAATGGTTTAATCAGACTGCACCCATAGAGCAAATTATTACTTCTGCCAATCAGGCTGGGTATGATGCCGCCGATCCAATTAATGAGCATTTACTCAGATTTATCCTATCTCAGCAAGCAACTTTCTTAAACGAAGTGGTTTATCGCACAGGGCTTTTATTAACTTCTTTAGATAAACTATTTGTTGGTACGCTAGATAGCCTTGCTCAAAAATGGCTCAATGAATTTGCCGCCCAAATTGGGCATCAGTCTGGCATGGAGATTTTAAATAATACCGAACAAAAAGTTGCCGCCATCGTCCATGATGAGATGCGTGCCGAAGAAGTTAGGCTTAAGCACGCCCAGCCTGAATTTTATCAAATCTTTAAAGCATTTTATCCAAATTTTTTCAGCCAAGTGGATGCTGTTGTCAAGATTGTTAATAAAGCGATTAATTTTTATTCTGCACCCATTGATGAGCTTATGCCTATTAATACAGACATAAGCTTGGTCAAAGCGATGATTGATCAAATTATAACAACAGATTTTACAGGATTTACACCATATTTTGACGCCAATTTTCGCAAACAAGTAGCAATGAATCAGAGTTTAGGCTTTGGCAAACTGATTCAATATCTGCCAAATTTGCTGTCTTTAATCCAAAAACACGGCGTGCTATTTGTTCGTTTTGTGGATAATGATGCACTTAAGCTGATTGATGCAATCATAAAAGCAATGGATAAAGATTGGCAAATTTTTAATAAAAGTGCCAACCCAAGCGATATCAATCAATTTTTGGCGTTGCCACTTCAGGCTCTCAGCGATATTGCCAATGTTTATTTGACGCTAAGTGAACAAACCAATCTATACCATACGCACATCTGCCGACACATTATCCTAAGTGCAAAAAGTCAGATTGCCCAAAGGCTTGAGACACATGGTCAGACCACATTTACGCTACAAATGGTAAGATTAAATGAGGCACTTCGTAATAGTCCTGCACTGGCACGGCAGATTCGCCATCATTATCCTGTCGCTTTGATTGATGAATCTCAGGATATTAATGGGCTACAAGTTGAGCTGATTGAGCTGGTTTATCTCAATGAGATTGCCAATTATCACAAAAATCTTATCCGCTATGAGCAAATCGGTGGCGAGAAGCCAAAACTGCCACGGGGATTTTTATTGTTAGTTGGAGATCCTAAGCAGGCAATTTATCGCTTTCGTGGTGGCGATGTTACCAATTATAATTTAATTAAGCATTATGGCAACCAAGATTTGCTCATCAAAGCACCATTGATGAATCAATCGCTGTCTTTGACGGTCAATCGCCGTTCAAGCAAAGCACTGATTGAGGCACTCAATGCATGGTTTGACAATAATCATCAAGATGCTGTCGCCAATCATGCCAATTTAGGTCAAGGGATTTTTTATCAGCAGATCCAAGCACATAAAGACGGTGGCGGTATCCATTGGCAATCTGATGCCTATGCCGATTATTATGGTAAATATCCCATAGCGGTGTTGCATTTTGACCATATCGAAGCTGGTCAAAAAGCTGCACAAAGGGCTGAGCAAATTGCTCGGCATATCAATACCATTTTGCAAGGTGATCATACGCTACATGGTCAAAAGATACTGCCAAAGGATATTGCTGTACTTGGACGCACAGCTGATACGCTAGATAGGATAAAAAGTGAACTTGATCAGCTCAATATCCCAGCCATCATTCCCAAAGAGATGAATATCTTTATCACTCAAGCTGCAGATGATCTTTTGGCGTTAATTGGTGCGATACTACAACCAAATCACAGCGAAAACTTGGGTAAATTTTTGGTATCAAGCTTGGTTGGCATGACGCTTAAGCAAGCAATAAATATCATTGAACCAAATGATCAGCAGGCTTTGGATAATGACTTATCAGAAACTCAAAATCTAAAAACTCATCTTTTAGCCTACCTAAAAAAATCATATGAAAAATGGCAAAAATTTGGTGTATCATCAGCACTTGCTTATGCGCTTCACCATTCGCCCATTGATTATGATGATGACAAATCGCCTTGGCTTAAGGCAGCCACTCAAGGCGAGCGTTATTTGGTGGACCTTGAACGGCTGGTGGCTTTGGTCAGTGAGCAATCGCAGCTGCACGAGATGCGTATCATTGCTTGGTATCATAAACAGATGAACGCTGATGTTGATAGCCACAATAAGCGTCCCATTCTACCGAGCGAAAGCGGTGTTAATTTGATGACCATTCATAAATCAAAAGGGCTTGAATTCCCCATCGTGTATGTCATAGGCATGGATGAAAAGCCAAAAAATGAGAATGGGCTGACAATCTACCCTTATACTAATCACAATTTTCAGCGATGCTTAAGCTTAAGCCAAGGCAATTTGATTGATGAAAATTATTATTATCATATCAATCAGCAGGAGTTGATTGATGAAATCAGACGCTTAGGCTATGTGGCATTGACGCGTGCTTCTGAACAGCTATATATCGTGGGTGGTGATTTATCCAAAAAAACTTCAAAAGAAATGCCTTTGTATCAATGGCTTGACTGTGCAGGTGAAAAAATACTGAGCCTACCAGATCGGCTAAAAGGTTGGGTGGACTGGATAGATCTGACTGAAGCGGATTTATTTAGCCAACCTTATCAAACCAAGCTGCCCAATCTTAGCACCAAACATTATGCACCTTGGGATATGGTGATGACCAAAACCCAGTTTTTTGGAGAATATAAGACCAGCTTTAGTGCATTAATTACTCGCTTGGATAAGTCTGCCATTTCTCCTGATGAAGCAGATATTGATCAGTTGTCTGTACTGACTGACATGGCCGCATCTGATCAGTTTGATGACATTCGTACCAGCTTTTTTAAGGGCAGTTTGGCTGGTGATTTTTTGCATAAAGTCATGCAATTTTTACCGACAGATCGACTGGCATTGGCATCTTTGCACGATGCTCATCGTATCATCAGCGGGGTGATTTATGAACAAGGCAGAAAACTTGGGATTGCTGAGCGTTATTTACCCACTCGCCCCGCTCAGCAGATTGGTACACGCATCAATTCTAACGAGCATCAAGCCGATGATCATACCAAGTTGGTTGCTTGGATTTATCAGCTTGCATACGCACCTTTTAGAGCATCTCATCGCTCATTAATGTCTCTGCCAATGACTGTACAACTGCGTGAGCTTAGCTTTACACTGGGGCTTGGCGATACCTTTAGTATCACTCGCCTAAATGAGGTGTTTAAAGCACATAGCGACAAAGACTTGGTATTGCTTGACGATGACTATCATACCATGCGTTATCGTTATTTACGAGGTGAGATTGATTTGGTTTATGAGTGCGATAGGCGATTTTTTATCGTTGATTATAAATCAAATTATTTGGGTAGCACGCCTGATGAGTATCATGATCACGCCATGGCTGCAGTGATGGATAAGGTCGGCTATTGGCTACAAGCTGCTATTTATCAAGTGGCATTGCATCGACTTTTAAAGATTCGATTAAAAGACTATGTTGGCAATGAAGCAGCTTATTTGGGTGCTGTTGAATATGTCTTTTTGCGTGGCGTTCAAGAGGGCAATGAGAAGACAGGGCATTTATGTTGGCAGCCGCCATTATCTTTGATTTTAGCACTTGATGAGATTTTATAAGTTAAACTTAACGATTAATAGTAGAGATAATATATGGCAGGGGATATTATTAGCCGATATGTGACCGATCGCATTCAAGACAATCATCAATGGTATGCCAAAAAACAGGTTTTGGCTGCTGAATGTACACTAAGATTACCAGACTTTGAGCTATATCATATCGTGCAGGATGCGTTATTATTTCAGCTCAATCAAGGGCATACCATACTGCATATCAATGATCATGATGATTTGAATAATCGCCATGGATTAAATGGCATGATACCCATTTGGCAACAAAAAATCATGGATTCATGCCTGACAGTGATAACGCACGCATTGGCAAATGAGGGCATGGACTGGGCAGCATTTTTTGATGCTTATCATCGCTGTGCAGATGATACTATCAAGATAAAACAATTTGTTAATCATGCCTTAAATCATTTTCGTCAGCAAGTATCTTTGCTTGATCACACAGTGATGGAAATTGAGCAATTATCTGCGTTATTTTTGTCCATGCTGCGTATTTACTATGTCTTATATAAAAACGCCAATACTTTGAAGCAATTTGTGAGTCTTTTGCATAACAATACTTTTTTTGGAGATATTTTGGCATCAAACATTCAAAGCATACCAACAAATACGCCACCGATTTATTTTAGTGATCAAGCAGGTGGACTGTATTTATGGACAAGTCGTGCCTACCTTGCTGAATCACAACTGATGACGCATATCTTGCGTATCAGTCAGGCTGATGTGCCGATATTTGCTCTTGATCAGCTACCAAATAGCCTAAATACCGAGCAGCGTGACGCAATCAAGCTGGTCTCAAAACAAGCGTTTTGCCTAATTACGGGAGGTCCTGGGACAGGCAAGACCTTTACAGTTGCCCAAATTGTCATCGCACTCAATCAGCGTGATGAGCATAAAAAGATGCGTTTGGGGCTTGCTGCACCGACAGGTAAGGCAGCTCAGCGTATGAGTGAATCTTTACTTAAATCCCTAGATAAGGCGAACGATATACAGCTGCCCAAGCCTAAGACCATTCACCGCCTGCTTGGTATTGGGGCAAATGGCAGCCCACGCTATGATGCCAAAAATCAGCTGCCGCTTGATATGCTTATTATCGATGAAGCTTCTATGCTTGGCACGGAGCTGGCAAGTCAGCTATTTGCTGCTATCGCCACGGGTTGCCGTGTGATTTTACTTGGGGATACGCATCAGCTGGCTGCGGTTGATGCTGGTGCGGTGTTGGCTGACTTATGCCGAATTGAGCGCCTAAGGCATTTGCGTGTCAATTTGACAGCATCAAAACGCTTTACGGACACATCAGGTGTTGGTCAATTGGCAAAGCTGATTAATGATGATCGTCAAAATATACACTTTGATGAAATACAACAATTAATCAATTGCCATACCAAGATTGATTTTCATCCCATCACCCATGCCCTAATGCACAATGATACCTACCAAAAGCTTAGCCAAGACTATCAGGACTATTTTTTAGCAAGTAAACGGCTTCGCTTTAGTTTTGCAAAATTATCTAGCCAAGATGCAATTGATAGCGTCAAAAAACTATTTAAGATATTAGATACTTACCGTATTCTTTGCGCTTCACATCTTGGTACATTTGGCGATGATCAGATCAATGATTATTTAAGCTTAGCTCATCGAGCAGTTCAAAAAATCCCACCATCAGTATCGCCTTGGTTTCATGGTCGTGTGGTGATGATTACCAAAAATTTATATGATTTGGGCTTATTTAATGGAGATATCGGCATTTGCTTATGGGGTTCATCAGGTCTTAGCGTGTACTTTGAAGGCGAGGCTTTGCGTATGGTGGCGGTTGATATGTTAAGTGATACCGTTGTGAGTACGGCTTATGCCATCACAGTGCATAAATCCCAAGGTTCAGAGTGGCAAAAAGTCGCCATTATCTTTGATGGCAATAGCGAACGCCTGCTGTCAAAGGAGCTTATTTATACCGCTGTTACTCGAGCAAAGTCAGCGGTACATATCTACAGCACGCATGACGCACTCATCAATGCCATCAATACGCCGACAGTTCGACAAACTGGGCTGGATAAAGTGAGTGATGGTCAGCAATCATAATCACTTGATCTTGCCATGTTTAAAAATACAAATTTTATTCCAAATATGCCATAAATTATAAAATTATGTCATAATACAAAGTTTTAAAGTGATATTTCAAAATACAAGTATATGACACAATGATGACAGATAATAAGCTACAAAAATCCCTTAAAAATCAACATATTTTATCACAGCCCCTATCTATTGGGGGTTTAAAAATTGAGAATAGAATTTGGGTAGCACCGATGGCAGGGGTGACGGATAACCCTTTTCGAAGGCTCTGTAAATCCTTTGGTGCAGGTCATGCCGTCAGTGAGATGATTATTGCTGATACAGCATTATATGCACGCAAAAAATCGTTATATCGAGCCAATTTTGATGGCGAAATTGCACCCATTTCTGCACAAATTGCAGGGGCTGAGCCTGATAAATTGGCACAAGCCGCCCAATTTCAAGTTGCCAATGGTGCTCAGATTGTCGATATTAATATGGGCTGTCCTGCCAAAAAAGTCTGCCGTAAGCTCGCAGGCTCGGCATTGCTTCAGGATGAAGATTTGGTTAGGCGGCTGCTTGACAGTGCGGTTTTGGCCGTTGATGTGCCAGTCACTTTAAAAACTCGTTTGGGATTTGCCAATGGGCAAGAAAATATTTTAAAAATTGCACAAATTGCTGAACAAGCAGGCGTGGCTGCCATTACCATTCATGGGCGTACACGAGAGGATTTTTATACAGGTCAGGCACGCTATGAGCTGATTACCCAAGTAAAAAAGGCTGCCAAAATCCCTATCATTGTCAATGGCGATATCGATAGCCCACAAAAAGCTTTGGATATCCAAGCCAAAACAGGGGCAGATGCTGTTATGATTGGTCGAGCTGCTCAAGGTAAACCTTGGCTGTTTCAGCAAATTGCCCATTTTGCCAATACTGGCGAACTCTTAGCGTCGCCTACGGTCGGTGAGATTCATGAAGTGGTCTTGAGGCATCTAGATGAGCTGTATCGCTTTTATGGAGAATATTCAGGATGTCGCATTGCCCGTAAGCACATCGCATGGTATACAGGCGGTCTGCCCAACTCTAACGCTTTTCGTGACGCCATGTATGCGTGCGAGACTACCAAAGAGCAGTTTGAGGTCGTGGATAAATTTTTTAAGACAATTTCTTAACAATTTCTTAAGTGTTTTTGTGTGTACTGATATCTTTGATGACTGCACTGACTGTCCCATCTTTAAAGGTTATCTTAACTGACTGATTTTGTTGGAGTGTTTTGGTGCTATGAATACTTTCATTGGTCTGAGCATTATGAATGAGTGTATAGCCTTTTTTTAGCATTCGGCTTGGATGCTGAATTAAAATCAAACTTTGTAAATGGCGACAGTCTTTTTTTAGTTTAGATAAATAATCAAATAGAATATTATGCTGATCAAGGTGGATTTTTGTGGTATGTTTGGCTTGCGATATAATCGCCAAACTTGATTTTTGGGTCTGAGCAAGTAGGGCGGTTAGAGCCGATTTTTCTTGGTGATGGCGGAATTTTGCGGTACTTTTTATGTGGCTTAGTTGATATAAATTGTCTTTTTTTGCCATATTGACGGCGTGCAAACTGCTTCTTTGGATTTTCTCAATTTGTCTTTGGCTATTTGCTTGGGCCATTGTTAGATGAGTATTGGTCATTTTAGTCAAACGCTCCATTGTAGCGACCGCTTGACGCGTCATTTTGACCAAATGCGACTCGATACCAAGGATAGCTTTTGATGGGGTATCAAAACTGCTATGTGCTACCTCATCAAGAATTACCGAATCACGCTCATGCCCAATACCAACCCAAACAGGAATCGGACATTCTGCCACCAAAGCCGCTAATTCAAAATCATTCAAATAAGCCAAATCGCCAACCGCACCCCCACCACGAATAATGACCAACAAATCTGGCAAAGTATCATAGGTATTTTTAAAATTATTCATACCCTCAGAAATTGCAAGGCGTATCTCATTGGGCGCATGATTGCCTTGAAAAGTGGCATAATGATAGTGAAATTGGCAAGCACCTGCCAAGGCGAGCCGATCGGCTTCGGCACGAAAGTCGCCTAAACCTGCCGCCTTTTCAGGGGCGATTACGATGACATGGCGAATATCAAATGGTATGGCGTGTTTTTTATTTAAATGAAGCAGGCCTTCTTCGCTCAACCGTTTTTTCATCTGTGTATATGCAGCAGCGATCTCGCCGAGCGTATAATTTGGGTCAATATCGCTAATGTTTAGGCTAAAACCATAATTGGCATGAAAACTCGCCGAGCATTTTACCAAGACCAAAATACCTGCTTGTAGGCTTTGACCTGTCATTTTGGTAAATTTACTCATCACTGTCTTGGCACGAAATCGCCATAAAGTTGCACGGCAGCTTGCGGTAATTTGATCAACATCATCAGTCTCAGCCAATTCAAAATAATAATGACCGCCTTTAGTGTTCATGGCACGGATTTCAGCACGCACCCAAACCTCATGATCAAAACTGTCATCAATCACCATTTTGACTGCTGTCAAATAATCCGATAAAGACAAATGAGCATCTGCCAAATTATTAAAATTCTCATCAAAAACTGCTTCTTTGGCAAGCTTCGCTTCAAAACTTTCGGCAATTTGACGATGTTTATTTAATAGCGTTTCAGGGTCATCAAGGGTGCTGCCCAGTGCTTCAACATGCTTTATAGTGGTGTTTTTTGGCATAATTTTGGCATAATTTTGGTGAGATACTATTGTAGCAAAGCCAAGCAAAATTGGCAATTTTGGGTCAATCAGGCGTTTTTACATGCTTAATCTACATGCTTAATCTAAATTAAAATCACCCAAATGAATTTGAGCGATCATAGGCCAAAAGAGTTATTTGGTTGTTGTGGTTTTTCTGGGTAATTGAGTGCTGACAGTCAAGTCTGTGCGTTCATCCATCTCATACAATGCACCTGCACGACCAACGATTAAAGGATCGATATTACCAATTTGAGCGATGTCTTTATTTTCGTAGGTTAATTTATTGAGTACATAACGCATGGCGTTTAAGCGTGCGCGTTTTTTACAGTCAGATTTAATCACAATCCAAGGCACTTCTGCCGTGTCAGTATTAAAGAACATAGCTTCTTTGGCAAGTGTATAATCGTCCCATTTATTGAGCGAGGCTTTATCCACTGGCGATAGTTTCCACTGTTTTAACGGGTCATTTTCACGGCTGGCAAAACGCACACGCTGTTCTTCACGACTGACCGAAAACCAAAATTTCACCAAATGAATGCCAGATTCTACCAAATGCTTTTCAAATTCAGGCACTTGATGCATAAAAATACGGTATTCTTCATCCGTACAAAAGCCCATAACTCGTTCTACAACCGCACGATTGTACCAAGAGCGGTCAAATAAAACGATTTCACCAGCGGTTGGCAGATGCTGCACATAGCGTTGAAAATACCACTGGCCACGCTCTTGTTCGGTTGGCTTTTCTAGAGCGACCACACGAGCACCACGGGGATTTAAATGCTCCATAAATCGCTTAATGGTGCCACCTTTGCCTGCAGCATCACGCCCTTCAAAGATAATGACAAGTTTTTGACCAGTGGTTTTGATATGATGTTGGAGTTTTAATAGTTCAATTTGTAGCTTGTATTTTTGGGCTTCGTAATTTTTACGACTTAAGCGATATTTGTAGGGATAACCGCCTTCACGCCAATTATCCGAAAGCTGAGTATCTCGTGATTTATCGGTACGAACTTGGCTGATGACATGAGTTGTGGGAAGGTATTCTTTGAGCGCTTCACCAAATTCTGCCAACTCCTCAGGGGTAGCATGCTCAAGTAACTCTTCTAATTGACCCACCGTTTGTGTCATAATCGCTTCCGCTTTTGATGGCTTTGGCTTGGTTTCTGTAGCGGTCGATACTTTGGTACGAGTCGATGTTGTTTTTTTGGGAACGGTTGTGGCAGTCGTTGAGCTTGTTGTCGCCGTCTTAGGTTTTGGGGTGGTTGTCATAAGAATTCCTTAGATAAACAAATAAAAACAACAAAAAACCTTGCTATTAGTATGTTATCATGTTAATGATATGTTATCAACTGTTAAGCAATTTGTAATATCGGCTGACCATACCGCCATAATTTATCATAACATATGACAAAATATGACTAAGCGTGCTTTGGTTTTTATCATCTAAACCATCAAATCATTATTTAACGAAAAAAATTGATAAAAAGTATTGACAGCGATAAAAATATCAGTATAATACGCACTCATAGCCAGTTAGGCTAACCATACATGCCAGTGTGGTGAAATTGGTAGACACGACGGATTCAAAATCCGTTGCCCTTAAAAGCGTGTCGGTTCGAGTCCGACCACTGGTACCAATAAAATAAAAGACCTACAGCAAAAGTTGTAGGTCTTTTAATAGCTAAAAATAATAATAACCACATACTAACCACCGTTAAAACTTTGTTTAATTTCTTCCTCCTAAAATGGTATATCATCTAAAGGCTGTACTTTGCAGGCGCAAAGCTGTAAATTGTACCCACTTCGCCAAATTTTCGACCAGTGACTTTAAAATCTTACTATCTCATTTGACTTCAATTTTTGTTGGGCGGTTGAGCTTACTGGCGTGTAATAAATGCAGTGCGTCATCCTTGACCACGAATATATAAATCATCAACAATTGATCCAAATCCTATGACTGACAAGATACGTGAAGCGTATGAAGCAATCAAAGCAGAGCAAGCACTCCAAAGGCAAAGTGAAGCCTTAATGTGTATGTTTGATCGGCTTGAAAAGGCGTGAGAGGTAAGGTATGATGAGGGTAGTTTTTGATGATGAGACTTGTTATGTTTGGCATTAAACTGTTACATTCTGATGATTTTATAAAATCGGCGTCATCGTCTGGTTGTTTTCTTGCCATCATGGACAAACAAACCAACAAAAACCATGTGTACAATCTTAGCACTCAGGTACAAAGATTTGAGCTCATTGACATCGATCAGGTGGCAAATTTGGCAAATTCGGTTCAAAATGGTGCCATCAGTGCCACTGTTGGCACGCTGCTTGTTAGGGCGGGCGTTTTGCCTGCACTGGTTGCCCTGTCTATTGGTGCTGGGCTACCCAATCGTACCAAAGACGCTTATGTTTGTCATATTGAGTTTGACAATGGCAAATCTGCCATTTTACAATTAAGCAAGCACAAATATCAGCAGTTTTTAAAACACATCGCTTAACGACCCAATCACGACCAAAACCCACCCAATGCGGTGGGTTTTTTTTACTTAAAGGATGACAACATGGCACTGGCAATTAACATTGTGCTTGGAGCAAATACGGTTCATTTTAGCCGTAACATCCAAAAAGCCACCCAAAACGCCAAAAAATACTTACAAGGCTTTGCCTTACTTGCCTACATGCAAGCGGCGGATAAAGACAAATCGGTGCAGGATTTTCTCATCATTGACCCAAACCCCATGACGGACGAACAAAAAAGCCTTTACTAAGCGCTTTGTAAATGAGATTAAGCAGTCTCTAAGTCGTGGGCGAACAGACGCTTAGGAAATTTTTACCAAAAGCAGTAAGTTTAATAACGCCTTTTTGTATCTCAATTTTGGACTCTAATTCTTTGTTTATCAGCTCTATTTGTTCAGTTCGTTCATCTTTGTTTAGAACCTTGCCATCGAGTTCAACTGGTCTAGTGAGATCTTGAAGCTTGGATATATCCAGTCTTCGAAGTTTAAGCTCTTTGCCCAGTGCTGAAACTTTTTCTTGATATAAGGCTGAGTGATAAAAGGGATCATAGACTGGTTCATGTGTCAAGTGTTCGGTATATGTCACATCTATTAGCTTAAGGCGTGCAAGGTTATCAATAGATGGTGTAATCAAGTTGGGATCTAGTACTTGGCGATTGCCTAAAAATACATGTTGGTGAAGCATATGAAAGCCATAACTTGCTTCTTTGACAATATTCACAATTGGTGCATCACCGCTTTGACTTAGATATTCTAGATTTTTGGCATCCAATGGGCTAAGTGATTTGATAATCTCTACAAACGCATGATGCACCTGACCATCTTTTCTCTCATCCATGGCTGACACAATCAAATTGGCAAACATTTCACGGAGGCTATCTTCGTTCATATGAAATCGGCTGGCTTCCAACGCTGGGCCGATAATTGCCACATTGGGGTCTTTGAGTGCATTTGCTGGTATTTTTTCAATACCGGTCTGAATGTTGTTCTGCATGGCTTGTATATTCATTGCTTGTTGAGCCTTAATGCTTTCAACTTTATAATGCCACTTGTGACCATATACCACAAACCAAATATCTTGCAAGGTTTGCAAAGGTCCATTTAGCAAACCAACTGATGCAGCGCCACTCACAGCACCTGTGATAGCTGGTATTAAATGAAAGGTTTCTGCTGTCACGGCTATTACTCCTAAATTTTCTTCAATATGCGTTTGGTGATCTTAAATTCATTACCACCGCTCAAGACGGCTGACACTCCACACCCAGCCAATCACTTCAAACTCACCATCGCTGATCTGCTGCTTGGTGGCGACCTGCTCAGGAAATTCAGCGGCATTATCACTGACGATACGCACGCCACCATCAGGCAGTCGATACAGACGCTTACATAAGCACAGCTCCCCAAAGCGAATTGCAAAAATGCGACCATCCTTGACTTCTTTTCGTCTTTTATCGATATAGATGGTGTCGCCATCTTGCACATAGGGCGTCATGCTGTCATCGCACGCAGTGACTGCAAAGGCATTGATGGGCATCACACCCAGATTGCTCAAGGTGCGTCTGCCCATGCGCAGCTTACGACCCTCAAGCGGTGCATCACCATTGACTGCACCATGCCCACAAGCAAAGGCAATGTCTTTATAAAAAGGGATCTCAGCTTCATCGTCATCCAATGGGGCGCCATTGTCCCATTCGGTGATAGGGGCGAGTTTATCATTATTTTTTGTCATCTCACCTTCGCCGTAATCAAGCCAAGTTATAGGTACACCAAGACATTGCGTAAGCAGTTTCATTTTGTCGTTTCTTGGCTTGGCTTGACCTTTGGAATAACGGCGTATCATTTTAGGAAATTGATCAGCCTTGGCTCGCTCACTTGGCATCACGCCTTGGGCATTGAGTAAATGGGATAAAAACAATCCGCCAAGGGGTAGATGCTTAGCTATTGAGCAAGCGACAGGCGGTAAGGTAAAAGCGGAAGACTTGCGTCCTGATATTAATTGGGAATATGTCAGAGAACAACAAAAAAAACCCCTAGTTATCGCTAGGGGCGGTATCCATTTTCGGATTAACTTAAGGAAAGTTAAATGAACGAATTTATTATACCAAACTCTAATTCTGTGAGCAATGATTTTAATTATTCAAGAACAGATTTAGACGCCCAAGAGCAACAAATCGCTGAATTTATCAAAAAAGGTGGCAAAGTCATCAATCTTGACAATTCCGAACAGCCAAAGAAAAAATCAGCAAAAAAGCGTGATTTTAACAACCAAAGGATAAATAGCAAAATGTACCTTGTTTTGTGCTATCTAAAAAGGTCAGGTAAGCGTATGACTGGCTTACAAATTCAAGAAAAATTCGGCATATCGGCAACAACTTTAGGTAGTCAAACAAGGCTACTGAACGCACAAGCAAGCAAACAGTACAATCAAAACAGCAACCCAAGCAGAAAATGAAACATCAGCACAGCCAAGCCAAGCATCTTTATGTGTTGCCAATATTAACGAAGGCTTTTTATCACTATTAAACTGGTGCAATAGATACACAGGGGCAAAGCATCCACCGAAATTTGTTATTAGACAGCAATTTAGCCAACATGCGGTTGATATTGGCTTATTAACACAGCTATCAGGTTTAATTGACGCAGGCAAGCTGCCTAAATCTGTACTGTATGATAAAGCCCGTGAGTTTAATTTAATCAGTGGCGAGCTTAGCAATGATGAAATAGATGGCTTAATTGAACAACCGAGCATGACTTATGAAGCATTTAATCAATTTAGAAAGGCTCAAGGTTCATCTGGCAAATAAGTTTAAAGCCACGCTTGATGAAATTGATGAGTTTTTGCAATTGGTGGTATTTCGTCATGAAATTAGTGAGCTTAACTATAAAGAATTTGAGTTATTGATTGGCGAAAGTAAGCAGAAGCTCTTGGGCTTTTTGGCAGGTTACGCCTTGGAGTTAACCCAAGATTGGCAAGAGCTATACGATTACAATTATACGCTTGAAACCAAAATGATTGATGATAAGCCAGATACGCTAAACATGAATGAGCCACAATTTGACGCAGACAGCCCCATCAAGCTATCTGCTCAGGTTGGTGTAACGCTTAATCAGATTTTGGCTAAGTTTGGCGATGAGCAAAGCACAAAGATAAGCAATGCTATCAGCTATGCTTATGCCAATGGCTTAACCAACCAAGAGCTTGTTAGGATTATCAGGGGTACACGCAAAAACCGTTACCAAGATGGCATTTTGGCAATCACAACACGCCATGCCAAGACCATTGCTCACACAGGTACAGCCATTGTTGCAAATCAAGCCAAACAGCAATTTATTCATGATAACAAAGACATCATCAAAGGCATTAAAGTCATTGCAACCTTGGATTTACGCACCAGTAGCATTTGTAGGGGTTTAGATGGGGTGTTTATGCCTTTGGACAAAGCACGATATCCGCCCTATCATTTTAATTGCCGTTCAAGTTTTGAGATTGTCTATGATGGCTATCAAACGCCCAAACAGCGAGCGAGCATGGATGGGGTGGTTAAAAATCAAACTTATTATGAATGGCTAAAAAATCAGCCTGCCCAATATCAAGATGAAGTGCTTGGCAAAACCCGAGCGAAGTTATTTCGTGATGGTGGCATGACAGTAGAGCGGTTTAGGGCGTTACAGCTTGATAAGCATTTCACCCCCTTAACGCTTGAACAAATGAGAGCATTAGAACCCAAAGCCTTTGATAAGGCATTTGCTGCTGTGGTAAAATTAGACAATACCAAAGACAGAGTACTTGCTGTGAAAAGAACCGATTGGGGGGATTTGCCCAATGTGATGATTGCCCACGCCAAAGACACTATCACAACACACAAACATTATCAAAAAGCCAAATCTGGGGAATTAAGCTCAGCATTATTTTTGGTTGATGAATATTTAACAGATGATTTTGTACTAAAATTACACCATACAATTAAAGGTTATGATAATGTACGTATTGTGCCTGTTCATGCCGAAGAACAGCTAGGGCGAAACAAAATCCCCATGGCTTATGCCTTAGCTTTATCAGAAATGCTTGGTGTGGATATGGATTTGGGTATTGTACAAGCTAAGCGTGCTTATCGCACATCATCTGATGGCGTGGGTAGACTCTTAAAACGTGTCAGTTTTGATGGTGTTGTATTAAGTGGCCATCATTATATGATTGTTGATGATGTGATTACCCAAGGTGGCACATTGGCGGATTTGCGTGGCTTTATTGAGAGCAAGGGTGGCAAAGTAATTTTAGCCAGCACCTTGAATGGTAAACCCAATTCTGCTAAACTGCCTATTACCAAAGCCACGCTTGGGCAGCTTCGCAAACAAGCAGGCAAAGAAATTGAACAATGGTGGCAGGAGCAATTTGGCTATGATTTCTCACAATTTACCGAATCAGAAGCAAGATACCTTGCAAAACAAATTCATAGATATGGCATTGACGCCATCAGAGATATACTCTTTGCGTCAAGACCTTAAAGATGCTTATAAGCAAGGCAAAGGCTTTTTTAAGGAGCGTGCTAGGCGGCTGCAGAGCACTTATACAAGCC
Organism: Moraxella sp. HMSC061H09; assembly: GCF_001809255.1. Classification (NCBI taxonomy): domain Bacteria; kingdom Pseudomonadati; phylum Pseudomonadota; class Gammaproteobacteria; order Moraxellales; family Moraxellaceae; genus Moraxella; species Moraxella sp. HMSC061H09. Next base: position 154,551 of record NZ_KV796856.1, on the reverse strand, counting down.
AAGATAAAATCCTTGCACCAAAGCAAAGTTGATGTTTATCATCAGATGATGAAAATGCCTTTGTAGTTTATTTATTCACACACAGCACCCAGTAGGGTGCTTTTTTATCATCCGCTGTTTGTAACAGCAAAATCAAGGTAGTAACCAATGAGCGAAAAACCAACCACAGTTTTAAGCGATGACACGCAAAACCAAATCACCCAAGAGCAGTACAACAAGCTACAAGCAGAAGTTGAACGATTGCGTAAACACAGCGAGACCCTTTTGGCTGAAAAAAAGCAACAAAGCGAACAGCGAAAGGCTGAGCAGGCTGAAAAAGAGCGACTTGCCGAAGAGACTGCACGCAAAAAGGGGGATTTTGAGACGCTAGAAAAGCAGTATCAAGCCAAAATTCAAGAGTTAAACGAGCAAATCGCTAAGCGTGATAAAGAGCGTGATGAGAATTTGGTCAAATCACACGCCCAAAAGCTATCAAGTCAGTTAAGCGATAACCCTGCCAACCAAGAGATTTTACAAATACTCATTGAAAAGCGTTTGTCTGCCAAAGATGGTCAGCTAAGCGTGTTAGATGACAGTGGTGCTGTATCTATCATGACCCTTGACGATTTGGCAAAACAAATGCAAAACTGTGGTAAATACGACAGCTTAATCATTGGCACAAAATCCTGTGGTACAGGTTCAAACGGTCAATCAGCTAAGCGAGCAGGTGATTACAGTGAACAAGAGCGATTAGCACTTGCCAACTCAAACCCTGCTTTATTTAATCAATTATTTTTGGAGTAATCATGGCAAAATTAAGAGAGATTTTTAATAAAAATGTCACCTTGTCTTATCAGGTTAAAGACAACTTACAGCGGTCAAAGTTTTGGCAATCAGGGGCATTTGTCTCAGATGCACGCTTACGCCCCCTGCTAAACAGCGGTTCATTAACCTTTGATGTGCCTTTTATCCACCCCATTGATGGCAACTTAGAAGCGAACTATTCCAACACCATCATGACAGATATTGCGATGCCACGCTCAATCGAAGGCAGTAAATCAAAAGGGCGTTTGGCACTGTTAAATGAGGGCTTTATTGAAAGCCGTCTTGAAAGCTATTTGCTCGGTCAATCACCGCTAAAACTCATGGCACAGATGATTGATGACTATTGGCTGACACAAGCTGAAAACCGTGCCATTGCTACCTTGTTTGGTCTTTTAAATTATGACCAATCTAATGGTAAGAAGTTATCTACTGACATATCAAAGGCAACTGCTGATGATTCATCAGGCTTTGATGTTCATGCGTTCATTGACGCTGAAGGCACGATGGATGAAATGTATCAGGGCAAAGGCTTAATGGTCGTGCATCCTTTGATTGCAACCAAGATGAGAAAACAGCGACTACTTGAGAGAGTAACCACCGCTGATGATTTAAAGCCCATTGATATGTATAACGGTCGCAGGCTTATCCAGTCAAAGCGTGCCACGGTCATAGGCACAGGCAAAAACGCCAAATATGTCTCTTATTTGTTAGGGGCTGGGGCATTTGCTGCTGATATGGTTGCAGGGCATGATGATTTGGAGCTTGAACGCACAGCGAACACAGGCAACGGCTCAGGTCATACCACGCTATGGACACGCCGTAACATGCTTATCCACCCCCAAGGGTTTAGCTTCATCGGTGAGCCTAGTACGCTAACAGGTGGCACAAAAAATGAAGCCTTATCACCGAGTTGGACAGACTTAACCACAGCGGCAAACTGGCGATTGGACGCTGATGCTGATGCTACCCCCATTCGCTTTTTAATCACCAACCTATAAGGAGAAATTCATGTCATTACCAAAAGATAAGGTTAAGCCTGCTTTTAATTTTACCTATCCATCAGAGCGAGCGTATTTTGATGAAAGCAAAAGCACACTGGCTAACGCACAGGTAACAGACCCTGCCAAAAGTGGGGCAGACTACGGCATCAAAGACCCACAGGTTACCGAAGCACTGACAGGTACAAAGAGCGAGACCGCTAAGGTTGAATAACAGCCAAACAGCACGAACAAAAGCCCCATCTGTTTTAGGTGGGGTTTTTAGGATGAAACAATGATAACACTTGATGATTTAACAGACATTGATAAGGCTGATGAACAAACCGTGGTTATTGTCAATGCGTGGCTAAATAAGCATAAAATTAGGGCATTTGATAAGACCCCTGACCCCATCAGGCAAGCAGGTAGGTACATTGCCAAAGCATGGCTTGATGGGGATTTGTTTGCCACACGCACCGAAGGACAGGTCATCTCAAAGTCATCAAAGGCAGGTGATGTGTCTGTTTCAAAAACCTATGCAGATGGACAGATGGGGCAGGCTATGAGCCAAAACGAGCAAATCGCTTTAGCACTTATTGAGCCGTATTTACAACAGCCTTTGGGAATGTTTGGCTTGCCTTTGGTTAGGGTGTGAAATGGGATTAAATGCTGAAATTAGTACTGAAATTACCCAAGCCTTTGATACTGATTTAAAAGATGCTGTCAAAGACTTCACAGGCAGGCGTGTCATCTTATCTGATGATGATTGGGCGGTTAATGATACCCAAGTACTATCTACCATCAATTACAGCGGTAGGGGCGTTTTTACAGGCTTTTACGCCCATGAGATTGATAACAAGACCATCATGCAAAGCGATGTTAAGCTGATTTGCTTACAAGATGAGCTGACAGAGATACCACAGATTGATGATGAGATTAACGAGATGAAAATCATCAGTATCAGTCATGATCCTGCTGAGGTGAGCTTTACAATTCAGCTAAGGGGCTTTTAATGGGCATTAAATGGAATAAAAAGCTTAGCATTGAACCCATTGCTGATAAGATTGACGCCACTTATCGCAAATTTGCCATTGACTGCTATAACAATGTCATCGCCCTAAGTCCTGTGCGTAAAGGGCGTTACAAAAATGCCCATCATATCAGCATTGGCAGTCCTAGCTATGCCGAGACAGGCGGTGGCATTGAACTTATCTTAGGCATTCCAAAGCACACCTACCCACTCATCTACATTCAAAACAACTTGCCCTATGCGTTGCGACTTGAACACGGCTGGTCACAACAAGCCCCAACAGGGGTTTATGGCAATGCCTTTAACAGTGCATTGGGCAATCTATCATAGGATAAAGTGATGAATGCGTTTAGCCAAAATAAAACTTTACGAGTTTGGAGCTATTCAAGGGTATTGCTGAAATTATACGAGCAACACAGGGGCAATGATGGACACAGCACACATTGAACAAACGCTACTGACGCATATCAAATCATGGGAGCATTTTGATGATGTCCCCTTAGCCAAAGAAAACCGAAACTTTAAACCCCCTGATGGCATTTGGGGCAGGGTTACGATTTTAGGCGGTGTCAATCAAGTACGCAGTATTAGCAATACGCCTAATATCCTGCAACAAGGCACGCTGGTGATACAGCTGTTTTGCCCACAGGATTTAGGCACAGTGGCAATTAAGCAAAAGGCGGATAGCCTAGCTAATCATTTACAAACAAGGCGGTTTGGTAGGCTTGAGACGCTGACGGCAAGTATCATCAATGCAGGATTTCATGATTACTACCAAATTAATGTAAGCGTAGCATGGAGATACTACTAATGCCAAAAAACCGACACCGACGGCTGTTACAGCTGTATGGTGAAATTAATGAACTTGGGGCAATATTAGACGCCCCAAAACCCAAAGATATTCACCCACATGAGTGGATATTAATGAAAGACCAACTTTATTATATGCGTCAGTATTACCGAGTGTTAAAACAACGAACTGATGATACGGAGAATTGATTTATGTCTAGTGGAGCATTTGTTAAAACGGCGTATGCCAAACAAACAGGCGAAACCCTGCCTAAAACTGGCTGGAAAACCCTACCAAATATCAGCAATGGGCTAACCGTTGCCACAGAGCTTACAAACAGTGAAATGCTGTCAGGTTCACGCATGGCAAAAGCAGGTATGGTAACATCAGCAAGTGTGCAGGGCGATATTGAGACCGAGCTTATGTTTGGTGCGTATGATGAATTAATTGCTGCTGCTTTTTGGAGTGAATGGTCAGCAGGTGCTAGCCCTAATACGCTAAGTGTTGGTGCAACCAAACATCAGTTTGCTATAGCCAAGGATTTTAGCGATATTAATGTTAACCATGTCTTTACAGGATGCGTTGTATCAAGCTTTGGGCTGAGTGTGGATACATCAAGCCTAATTAAACTAAAATTTGGTATGACAGGCCTAGGCTATCAAGAAAGTAAAACGGAATCATTTGCCAAAACACCGACCGCCCAAGCAGATACCGCTAAGGCAAGCGGTTTGTCTATTGGCGAGATTAAAGTTAATGGCACAAAACTTGATGTGTGTGTTGAAAGCTTTAGTTTTGAGCTTGATAACCAAACAGAAGTACAAAAGTGCTTGGGCGATAATATCTATGGTGGTAATATCTTAGCCATGCTTACCAACATTACAGGCTCTATGACGATTGCTTATAGCCAAAAAGCCCATGAGATGATTAGTAACCAAATGACAGGGGCAACGCTAAGCCTTGAGTTGCCGATTAAGTTTGGTAATAGTAAGTATGTGATTAAAATACCCAAATTTCAGGTATCAGGCGAAATCCCAAGCCCATCAGGCACAGATTTGGTTACCGTGGATTTGTCTTACACGGTGGTTGATGAAAGCCCAGTCATTGAGAAACATACCGCCTAATCAGTGATAAAACAAAAGCCTAGCTACTGCAAATAGCTAGGCTTTTTTATTAACCCCTTTTGGCAGATAAAAGGAATTAACTTGTGGAATATATTACCATAATTGTGGATTTTATGAAATATTTAATTGAAAAACACGGCTTATTTGTCATTTGGCTGATGGTGGCAAGTCTGATTACGCTTTATAAGCTGGATATGATTTTAACCGCCGTTCATTTGTTTTTTAATTAAGATGGGCAATATTATCCATACGATTCGATAAACTTTAAGGAAAAAAATAACATGGCATTTGATTTAACACTCTTAAAAAAAGACGCTAAGATGAGTGCTAAGCGTGAGATTGAATTTGATGGGCTTGAATTGACGCTTGAAATTCAAGCAAGCGAAGCGTTTAAACGAGCCGCCGCTGAAGTACAAAAGATAGCAAACACGCCCAAAAAGGTAACCAAAGACAGCTTAAAGCGTGGCAATCAAGATGAAATTGGCGAGTATGAAGCCATGCTATTTATCTTAGGTGAGTACTGTATCAGTCAATGGAATGTTACCGCCGATGGTGAGCCGTTAGCGGTCAATGGCGATAACTTTTTAATTTTGCTTGACCAAGGTTTTGAAAAAGACAAATTAACACAGTTTATTACCTTGCTATTTGAAACTTATGCCAGCCTTAGCCAAGAATTTGAAGACAACAAGGCAAAACTGGTAAAAAAGTCCACGACTGCTACCAATGGGAAAAAATCAGGGTAACACTTACCCCAAACCGTATTGAGAGCTATCAGCGGTTGGGGATTGATTTACCCACGCCTGCCGCTGCCGATGTATATGTTGACAATGTCTTTATGGTTTTTGCTCTAGCAAACCGAGCAAGGCGATACACCCAAGGCATAGCCCTACCGTTGTCTGTGCGTGATGTTTGTGATGTTTGTGAGCATTATCAAAGCTTATTGCCCAGGGCGTGGCTGTTTGAGCTTATTTTTATGCTTGATGATTTATGGCTTGATGAGTATAACAAAAGCTCTAAGAAAACTTAGGGCTTTATTTCAAAATAATATCTTAACAAACAAGAAAAAATGTTGTAAAGTTATAACTCCGATTAACTAGGGAGTTATTGAATGAAAAAGCTTTTAATTGATGAAATTGATTTGGCAGACCTACCACGAGCGATAGCATACACACATAGCTTATAGCTTAATGATCAAGCCAGATGCAAAGGAACAAGGGGAATTTCAAATCACCTGTCATCAGGCAACTAACCAAGCGATGAACTATTTGCATGGTTTGCACGCAGAAATCAAACGGCTTGGGGGCGTAGCACCCAGCTTGGATATAGATGAAGATGAAATCGCTAGAGCCATCATTACAAGAATGGTTCAAGGTAAGAGATTTATGGTCAATCTTGACTAGCTCATCAGATGATGGGCAGGGCATTGGTATTTGTTATTGATAAGTAAAACAAATTGTTCAAACCATATCATGCTTGCTATAATATAATTTCAGCGATACTTTTAGTATTGTTATCATCAAGGAGATGGGTGTATGCAAGATAATGCTAAAAAATCAGATGCAACTCACCACTCTGCTCAACTTTTGCGTGATATGTTTAGTTGCCTAAACCAAGCAATGAGCAGGGAAACCGAGAAATTTCACCAAGAGCAAAAAAAGGTAAAAGAGGAGATTAACCGTGGCGCAAGAATTACCAACCACAGAATCTCTCTTTGATTTTTTATATCTTGACAGCATTAAAATTCGCTCGTTTTATGCGCAGCTGACAGGGTTTGGCTCGTTGGCTAGCATTAAGGCAAATAACGCACTTAATAGCAGCTTAGCGAGCGAGGGTGCTTTTGGCGTAAATGCTATGGCAAAGATTGACGCTAAGGTGAACTATGCTACAGGTGAAAATCAATCTAGCGAAAAGACTTATGATGCGACACCAACATTACCTAGGGAAATGATTGATAAGCTAGACGAGTTAGGATTTATCAGTCGAGAACTTGGTGAGAATTCAGCAGGTAATTTGGTGTTATTAAACGGTGTGCTAAGCATTACAGATATAGAAACACTGCAAAATCTACTTGAGCCAACAATGCACTTTGCAACCGAAGAAGAATACAAGCAATTGTATGGTGATAGAAAAAGGCGGGCGGTAAAGAAAAAGCTTGAGGAAAACAAGCCAGTGGTTCAATTAATTAAGGCTATTCCATATGCACTTGAAGCTAGACTAAAAGTCGGTGAAGACATGGTATGGATGACCTTAAATCGTGGAGAAATGGTCGGCAATCCACACGATATCAACCTAAAGCATGGTAAGGTGTTGTTTGGGGAATATTATGTTTTGGGAGTGTTAGACGCCATCCCAAATGATGATATGAATATAGATATGACAACTGGTAGCTTTGGTGATGTAATCTTGGAATTGTCTCAGTCGCTCAAAGAAACAATGGGTAGGAATACAAGCAGTTATGGCATCACCCCGATTGCTATCTTTAGAGTAATCCGCACCAATCAACAAGCTAAATAGCACTATATAACTTAAAAAACCAACCGTCCTTTATGGGCGGTTTTTTATTGGGTGAATTTATGTCAAATACATACCGCTTAGACATACAGGTAAATGCCGACAGTGCTAATACCGCATTGGGAAATCTAAAAGAGCATTTTGATAAGATTGAACAATCAAGCACTAAGGCAAGCGTTGGTATTGATGGCTTTTCAGACAAAGCGGATAAGGCGTCAAAATCCAGTAAAAAAGCTGGTGATGGGGCTAAAAAGTTTGGTGATGATGCTAAAAAAGCAGGTGATGATGTTGATGGCTTAAAGCGTAAAACAGATGGCTTAAAAACAGCTTTTGGGGCATTAAAGGGGGTAATGTTTACCGCCTTTGCCGTTGCTGGCGTTGGCGGTATCATCGCCACCGCCGACCAAATGCAAAATTTGGCAAGCCAAATCCGCCTAGCTACGAGCAGCACCGAGCAGTTTCATGCCGTACAAACTGAGCTAAGAGCCATCGCCAATGAACAGCGGTCAAGTTTTGATGCGGTTGTGGATTTGTATTCAAACTCACAGCGTTCATTGTCCGCTCTTGGCAAAAGCCAGCAAGATGTCATCAATTTCACTCGTAACATGACTATGGCGATGAATGTTGGTGGCAGATCAGCACAGGCTCAAGCGGCCGCTTTGACCCAGCTTGGGCAAGCGTTGGCGTCAGGGGTGTTGCGTGGTGATGAGTTTAACTCTGTTGCGGAGCAAGCCCCTATTTTGATGGATTTAATCGCTAAAGAGATGGGCGTAACATCAAATGCCGTCAGGGAGCTTGCCAAAGACGGTAAAATCACCGCCGATGTGGTTTATAATGCGGTGGCAAAAGCCACGGACAGTCTGTCCGCCATGTCCGCTAAGATGCCAACCACGGTATCACAAGCCCTACAAGTCATTAAAAACGAGTATAATTATCTCATTGATGACATCATGAACCAAAACAGCATGATGAGCCAAAACATTGCCAATGCCCTCTTATGGGCGGCTGAGCATTTTCGCACGCTGGTCAGTGCGGCAGCGATGGTCGGGGCGGTATGGCTTGGCATCATCGCTAAAAACTCTGCCTTAGTAACATCATTTGCCACACTGACAGGGACGAGCTTAGCAAATACAAAAGCCAGTATCGCCAACGCATTTAGCGTACAAGGGCAAATCACGGCTTATAATGCCTTGTCCACTCGGCTTGTGTTACTACGCTTGACAAAAGCCCATTACATTGACTTAACCAAAACCGCCATAGCGGCCACCGCCGTTTATGCTCGCTCATTGGTTGGTTTGGCAACAAGTTTTGACAGAACCACGCTCGCCACCAAGGCGGCAACGCTTGCAAGCATAGGCTGGACGAAAACCAAACGAGGGGCGATAGGCGTGGGCATTCTTGCCACTCGTACCATCACAGGCTTGGGCGGTGCGTTTATGTCGCTTGGGCGGATCATCACCGCTCACCCCATCATCGCCATAGGGGCGGTGCTGGCATCTGTGGTGGTCAGTACGCATGGGGTGACAGGTGCACTTGAAAGCTTATCTGATGCCTTTGGGGTAGTCACACTCATGGCAAAGGATTTCATTGGATTTATTGGCGATGGCTTTTCAATGGCGTGGGATACTGTCTCTGCCTTTGCTGATAATATGCTTGCCAAAGTGGGTGATACCACAAAGGGCAGCACGGGGGCATTTTCTAATTTCTTTGCGACCAGCCATGGCGGCTTTGTGGGCATGCTACAAGTTGCCGCCAAAACCTTTGATTTGATTAACGCCACCGCCAAAGCTGGAGCAAAAAACGCCCTGCATAATTTTGTACAGCTTGGCAAGACGACCAAAAATATCTTTTATGGTATTGGTAATGCGTTTGTCTCAATCATTGAGATGATGATTAACAATGCCGCAAGAAAGATTGATTTTCTTAGCACCAAAGCCAACGGTATGGCAAAGGTTTTGGGTATAGAAGCCAGCATTCCGCTGATTGGTACGGTCAGCCTTGGACGAGTGCAATATGACAATGTTGATTTTGGGGCGGTGGCAAGCATTGCAGATAATAATACCAATTCAGCGTACAACTATGTCACACAGCTGGCGGATAAAGCAACCCAAGCCACAAAAGCCAATGCGTCACTGGCAGACAGTTATAACAGCGTAGGCAGTGCTGCGACAAATGCCGCCAATGCCACAAAAAAAGCGTCCGATAAAACCAAGAAAGCCACCGATGACATCGGTGACGCCATCAATGAGCTTGATGCTTTGGTAGCAAAACTGCATCATGAATCCCATCAGCTGTTAAATAACAGTCTATCAGAGATGATATTTGAGACGGATAACAAACTGGGCAAGTTTTATGGGGCAACCGAAGCACAAAAACAAAAGCTTAAAGATTTGGCAGGGCAAAAAGATTTATACACCGCCACCAAAAAAGCTGATGATGAATTAAAATCATTGGCACGCACCATCAAACTTGTGGGCAAGCAGACGCCTTTTGATGAGCTGGCACATGATTTGTTTGATGTTCGCCATGAGATGAGTGTGTTAAATGGTGAAACCAAAAACAACTTATTGCTTTGGGCGGCAAATGCCGAAAATGCCAAATTGGCGTATGAGCTTAATCAAAGAAGCAGCCAAATCAAACATGATGCCATGCTATCAAATCACGCATCATCATATCAGCGTGAACTGCTTAACATTGACCGAGAAATCAATCAAGAGATACAAAAATACGCAGGATTAAAGCAAGATGGCACAGAGCATATTTATGAGCAGATTAAGGCAAATCTACAACTACACGCCACCGAACAAAAAAAATTGGCAACACACAAGGCGTATATGCAGCTGGTGTTTGACAGTCGCAGTGAAGAAGAAAAACGCCTTGATATCTTAGATGAACAATTAACCATCTTAGCTGAGCAGCACCGCCTACACGGTACCGATGTGTCTGCCCAAAGCAGACAGCTGATGAGTGAGCTGCTTGATTTGCCCAAGCCTGACAGCTCTGCTTTTGATGAGCTTAACTTTGAACATGAAACCCGCCTAAATCGCTTAGGGCGGTTTATGGATAAACAAAAAGAGCTTTATAAAGACAACGAAGACGCACTCACACAGATAGCACAAGAAGGGGTGGCGGCAAGGATTGCCATTGATGAAGCGTACCAAGACGCCAAACGCACGCTGATACTCAGCCAAAGTGAAAATATCTTTGAATCACTGGCGTCCATCACCAAAGACAGCCTAGGCGAGCAGTCTCGGCTATACCGTGCCATGTTTGCCATGCAACAAGGCTTTGCCATCGCCCAAGCTGGCATCGCCATGCAGCAGGCCATCAGTCAAGGTCTTGCCAAAGGTTTCCCTGAGGGGCTGGCGGATATGGCGTTGGCGGCAAGTCATGGGGCGAGAATTGTCAGTGCCATTAAATCCGTCGTCATGCCCGTCGGTCAAGCCCATGACGGCATTATGTCTGTTCCCAAAAGCGGTACTTGGAATCTTGAAAAAGGCGAACGGGTGCTACCACGGCATACCGCACAGGCTTTGGATAAGAAGCTAGATGGCATGCAAAATGGGAATGCTGGGCAGGTTATCAATGTCCATGTAACCGTAAACTCTGACGGTAGTAATGTCCAAGCCGATACCCAAATGGGTAAAACCATGGGCGAAGCCATGGCAAAAATCGCTCGGCAAGTCGTGATACAAGAGAGCAAACAAAACGGACATCTTGACAGGCTATACCGCAGATAAGCAAAAACCCAACTGGTGCAAACAGTTGGGTTTTTTATTACCCCTTTAAACGGTACTTAAAAGGATAATTTATGGTAAATTTTAACATAGAATTGGCAAAAAATGAAAACTTTTACATGGGACATATCGGCAGACAGTAGCGAAACAACCGCCTTAAATACCACCATAACCGCCTTTGGTGATGACTACGAGCAGGCGGTAAGTTTTGGCATTAACAACAGCCGTAAATCATGGCAGTGTTCAAAAACCGACACAAAAGCTGTCATTGATGAGATTTACCGCTTTTTAATTGACACAAAAGGCGTTGAGCCTTTTAACTTTAAGCCTTTAACCGATGAACCAAGTATCAAAGTCCGCCTAGATGGTGAGATATCACGCCAAAAGACGGGGGGCGATGTTTGGCAAATTGGGTTTACTTTAAAGCAGGTTTTTTAAACCAAACCGCCCATCTGATGAGCGGTTTTTTAACTCGCCGACATTAATGTCGGTGACATACCCACAGCCCTTGTAAATCAAGGGCTTTTTTAGGAGCAAAAAAATGAGTGAAACAACTCTAACCGAAGTATCACGCACCGAGGCACAGGTATTACAGAGCTTTATCGCACAGGTGGACTTTTGGAAAAACCAACATGGCGATAAAGCTACCACCATTGAAGTCATCTACTACCCTGAGGATGACGGCTTTGAGGTGGCGAACGGTGAGCCTAACAACGGCGTGCTAAAACGCAATCGCACCACGGCGTTTCGTGCTGACCTTTTAGCGTGGGCGTCCAATCAACTGCGTCAGCTACAAGGCTGGGACAACAGCCAAACGGTAACCGAATTTAGCCTATCTTATAAAAATGACCGTTATGGGGTGCGTGCTGCCCTTGCCAGTGAAGCCACCGACAAGGCAGATGATGGGGATGATGCTAAGAACACAGATTAACAGCTGATGGCTTTATCATCTGTTCATTGACTGTCTGTCAAGGGGGCAATACCGCCTCTTTGGCAGGTTTGGGAGTAAATCACATGAGTTTTAACACAGACATACAACAGACCACTGTACAGGGCTTTATTACCTTGTACGAATTAGACGCACGAAAATTGGTCGGTGAGATTTACCGTTTTCATGGGCATAACGATGGGGTGATTAGATGGCAGGGGCAGGATTTTCATCCCATCGCCATCAAGGCAGACGGCCTTGAAATGCGTTCAGATGGCAGGGCAAGCACGCCTAAGCTTAGCATTGGCGATAAGATTAATGGCATACAAGGGGCGGTATCAGCCCTTTGCCGATTGTATGATGATTTTGCAAGGGCTAAGCTTACTGTAACGCATACCCTGCAGGCGTATCTTGACAGCCATGATGCCCAAAATTACCGCCAGCAAGAATGGTACATAGAACAAAAGGTGAGCGAAAACCCAAGCCTTGGCATTGTAGAATTTGAGCTATCAAACCCTGTGGACTTTGAAGGGCAAAAAATCCCTGTGCGTCAAATCACCACTTACTGTAATGAAGCAGTCTGTGGTCGTTATCGTGGTGAGATTTGTGGTTATACAGGTACAGCACGATTTACCCATGATGGCAAGCCAACCGATGACCCTACTTTGGACAGATGTAGCGGTTTATTAGCCCACTGTAAGTTAAGGGACAATGAAGGCAGTTTTTGTGGGTTTCCTGCCGCTGGTTTGATTTAGTCAAGCGTTCTGGCATACTCAACCAAAGCGATTTTGATTGCCATTGCCTTAGAGCAATCCTTATGAGC
>NZ_KV796856.1:118802-141730 GCF_001809255.1 Moraxella sp. HMSC061H09 | reverse complement strand
ATCTGATTTAAGGCATCTAAAACATGAGGCTCAGTATGGCTAATGACAAGTCCGATGCGTGCCAGTGACTTATCAAAATAGTTAGCGGTTGCTTTTTTGCGTGCTTGCGGGCTTGCTTTATCTGCCATAAAAAATCCTTGATTTTTATAAAAATGGTGCTATGATAATGGGTAAGGAGTGGCTAGGCGTTTCCACCTAACCTGCCTTAGTAGCTGCAACTACCTTAGGCTTTATACCGTTAGTAAGCTGGATAGCTTAGCAACAGCAGGGCAATGATGATTGTGAGTCTTAGCATTGCCTTTCCTCCTTATGTTACCGCTAGGCTTGTCCTAGCCCAATCAACACCCCTTGTGTTGATGAAATGTATTGTATTACAATATACAAATAAAGTCAATTAATTTCTGCGTTTTTTCGCAAAATTATTTGGCTTTTTTATTTTATAAGCCTTTGAATTATAAACAAATATTCAGCCGTCCAAGTACAACTTGGGCGGTTTTTTATTGGATAAACCATGCGACTAACCAAAACCATTAAAGAAGCTATCCACGCCCACGCCAAAATCTGCTATCCTGCTGAATGCTGTGGGCTTATCATAGATGGGCAGTATTACCCCTGTGATAATGTTACCCCAAATCCTACCGAGCATTTTGAGATAGACCCCATTGACATGTTTGAGATGGGGGAAAAGGGTCAAATACAAGCGATTGTCCATAGCCACCCTGACGGCAATGCTGAGCCGTCCGAAGTGGATAGGGTGCAGATGGGCATACATGGGATAGATTGGGTGATTTGTGCTTTTGGTTACCACGCTGATGGCAAAGAGTACTTTGATGTCAAATGCCATAAACCCAAAGCGTATCAAGCCCCATTATTAGGGCGTGAGTATCATCATGGCGTACAAGATTGCTATAGTCTAGTACAAGACTATTACAGCCGTGAGCTTGACATCACACTGCCAAGCTTTGCACGATCTGATGACTGGTGGGAAAACCCAAACCATGAACCACTTTATGAAAATAACTTCACCAAAGCAGGCTTTATTAAGGTGCAAGACAAAAACGACTTACAAAAGCACGATGTGATTTTGTGCCGTGTTGGGCGGACGCATCATGTCAATCATGCTTTGATTTATGTGGGCGATGGCAAGTTAAAAAGCGAAACCACGCCTGATTGTGTGGGTAATGCCCTAATTTTGCACCACCCCCATGGCAGTCTTAGCGTGCGTGAGATTTATGGGGACAATTGGCAAAGACGCACGGCGATGGTGGTGCGTCATCAGTCACTAGGCTAAATCACGACTGGCAAGCTGTGCTAGGTAATTACTACGACTCTTATATAGCGATTTGTGTGCTTTAACCTTTTCGTCAATTTTGACAATCAAGCGACTTGGCAAGGTAACATTAATCTTTTCAGATTTGCCCATATAGGCGGATAAATCAATATCAACCACCGCCCAAATCATACCTTGATAATCAGGATTTTCTTGATGATGAGCAATATCGGTCGCTTGAGGGATATCCTCACCATCATCAGCCAACATATCCAAATGCAAAACAATGGCTTCATAGGCATTTTTAACCGCCTCATCTACTGTATCGCCTGCACTAAAACAGCCTACAATATCAGGTACAATCACGCCATAACACTCATTGGTGCTGACGGGCTTTTCAATGGCGATAGGATATAACATATTTATCTCCTTAGATGATAGCCAATACTGGGTTATTTTAACCCAGCTTGTTTTAAGATTTGCTTAACTGTGCCGATTGGTAAGTCTGACTTGGGGTGAGGTATGGTTACCTTGCCCTGTTTGGTTGGGTGTTTGTAGTGATGATGACTGCCACGCACCGCAACTTCATACCAACCGTCATCAGTGATTAGCTTAATCATTTGACGGCTATTCATCTTAAAGTTCCTTATTGATTTAAGATGGGGTTATTATAACCCTAATTACAAGTTAAATCAAGAGTTATTAGGGTTATTTTATAAAAAAATAGGAAAATTATGAAAACCGTCATTTTACACGGCATTTTAGCCAAAAAATTCGGTAAAACTTTTAAGTTATCTGTCAATTCCACTAAAGAAGCCATGCGTGCGTTATGCGTGCAACTTACTGGCTTTGAAGCGTTTATGATGAACGCTCATAAGCAGGGGCTGCGTTTTGCTGTGTTTCACGATAAGCACAATGTGGGCGAAAATGAGCTTGACATGAACCACACCGCCAAGATTATCCGTGTTGTGCCAGTCGTGGAAGGCTCAAAAAAAGAAGGTGTTTTAGAAACTGTCATCGGAGCGGTCTTGGTCGTGGCAGGGGTTGTGGTTACAGGATAGTGCATAAATTCTCTGCCTTTGTGGTTAAAGCAATTACACCTGACGAAATTAGGGCAGCAGGTGAGCAATTTAAATCCCACCCTGAAAACAATGCACCAGCCACCGCAGATAAGCTGATTGCCAATAAAAGCGGTTTTGTTTTATCTGAGCGTAGTCTTAAAAATCTACAGATGATTATTGCCCCCTTGCCAAAGCAATGGCACAGGCAAGCGGTAAGCTGGGCGTAAATGTGCGTTGGGGCGGTGCATGGATGGTCATTACAGGCAAAGCAGGCACGCCACAAGAATGGGTTAAGGCATATCGTGCTGGCGGTTGACGCTTTTTGGATGGGGTACATTTTGAGCTGGTGTAAGCGGAATTAACCCTTTATATTCTAAGCATTCGCTTGCCCAATTAACAAACGCTTTATACATTGATAAGCTTGAGCCGTGCGTGTTTTGAGCGTTTTATTTTCGTTTCACACCCAATTTTCGACAAATTCAGGGCTTAAATCGCCTAATGGTTTATGCCAAATATTAGCCAAGCATCCCTCTTGATACTCACCATCAGATAAATAAGGCTTGCACGCTTCAATATGGTCTTTAATATAGCGAGCCGACCAGTCGGATTTTTCAAATCAAATTTTTACTTCTATTAAATTTAAACTGATTTGTTCACTAATCTTAACCGCCAAAACGCCACCCCCAAACAAAGCACCGCCACACTTGCCAAATATGCCATCTTTTGCCAAACATCTTGAATGGATACGCCCATCTGATTGAGCTGAATGAACATTTGTACGCCTTGTGTGGTTGGTAGGGCGTGGGCTAATGGTTGTAAAAATTTGGGCATCGCCATCAGTGGGTAAGCAAGCCCTGTTAGCATAAATAATGGCACAGAGCTAAAAATGAGCAACACACCCACCTTAGCACCATCAGCTACCCATGATGCGATTAATAAAGCCACCCCAATGGCACAGCTAACAAAGATGGGGACACCGAGCATCATCCCCCAAAAGTTGCCACCCCTAGGATAATCATGCCACCAAAATACAAAACCAAATAAATAAAAACACGACAAACAGCCAATGGTCAATGCCACCGCATAAATTGCCAAAAAATCACAAGCACTGGCACGCCATAACCTTTGACGATAACCTGCCACAAGCATGGCAAGACCCAGCACGATGGTTTGGTAGACGATGATGGGAGCAACAGCAGGAAAAATATAGCTACCATATCCTGACAGAGGGTTAAATAATGCTGATTGATGGATAAGTTCTGGCATGGGTTTGTGTCTGGTTTGGGTGACTTGTCCTAACTCTTGGATGATGGTTGCTTGTAATGATGATACCAGACCTGCACCGATATTTTGTGTACGCAAAAAATACGCCGAACTCAGATACAGCCCAACCCCGCCTGTTTGACCGTGATGAATGCTTTGGCTAAGATTGTTAGGCAGTAATAAAATCCCATCTGCCTTTGCTGATTGTACCAGCATTTGAGCTTGCCTAAAATCACTCACAACCGCCAAAACATGTATGTTGGGCGTATGGCTTGTGGTGTGGATGATGGCTTGGGTGAGCGGGCTTGGCTCTTCATCAACAATCACAATGGGCAAATCGGCAGGACGCTGAGCTTGATAGGCAAACGGATAAAAAAAACCATAAAACACCACCGACAGCACCATGGTCAAAAAAATAGACCTGTCTTTGATGACATCAAGCCAGATGGTCAGATATTGTTTGATAAATCGTCTCATCAACTGTCATCCTTGGGCGTATTTGGTATGGCTATTAAGGTCTTTTTGATGTGTCTAAGCAGTAGTAGGCTAGCGATGGCAAAAATTAGCACAAATATCAGCAAAGAGTTAAGGTGTGCTAGCGTGATGATAAATGGACTGCCAATCACCCACTGTTCAACTTGTAGACGGGCAAAGGGGGTAAAGGGGATAATCTGCGACCAAAATTGGGTAAAGCTTGGGGCGTTATTTAGCGGCAGAGTAACCCCTGCAAAACTCATTGATGAGCCGCCATAGACCGCCAAAATGCCATAGCTTTTATTAATGTTTTGGGTTTTAAGTACCACCATCGCCCCAAATAAGGCATAAGCAAGATAAAACAGCAGCTGACCGATAATCAGTACAAATAACGACCCTGCCACAAACCAGCCACGCACCCCAATAAGCCACGCCTGCCATAGCCCATGCCAAAGGCTGATTATCAGCACATACACGCTTATTTTACCAAACAACGCCCCAAAAGGTGAATGATATAACCATTCATGTACGCTGTTTTCATGAAATTCTTGTCCAATGGCATGGGCAACCAAACAGCACAGTAATAAATGCAGCACCGCAGCGACCAAAAACGGCTCTAAAAAGAATTCATAGCTTAAATTGGGGTTAAACAGCACCGATATTTTGACATGAGGCATGTTGCCAGGCAAATGGGGTAAGACACCAGTTAAATGTTTGGTTTGTATAAATTTGGCAATACCGCCTTTGGTGCTTTTAGATAGGGCAGATGAGATGGCACTGCCAATGCTAAAAAATGATTGATTGTAGGCAATGTGAATGCCTGTATTTTCACCACGCACCAAATGATTTTGAGCATCCTTGGGAATGTGTATGTAGCCACCAACATCCAAACGATTGATGGCATGATGAGCATCTTGTACATTATCTAAGATTAGGACGGTTTTAATGGTTTCATTATGATGAATGTGCTGATAAATCAAATGGCTTAATTCACTGTTATCCTCATCAACCAAAGCCACAGGCAGATGATGTGCTTTACCATGATAAAACATGGCTCCAAATAAGACAATGATGACAAGCGGTGCTATCATGACCATCGCCAAATCAAATCGGTTACATGATAAGCGGTTAAGCTCACGCAAAAATGCTTGGCAAAAAGCACGAATAAAGCGAACAATCATGGATATCAGACTTATTTGGATGAAAATTTAAGGCAAAACAGTGATATCAAATATCACACTCATACCCACTTTTAACCCTTCAATGGGGGTGATGGGTTCAAGTTTGGTTTTAAAGCTATGAATGTCATAACCGCCTGTCTGTCTGGTATTTTTGATGGTGGCAAATTCTCCCTCGTCATCGGTATGCACGATTTTAAAATCGGCGGTTTTGTTCAGTGCAGGGATAAAACCAGTTAGCTTGGGCAGGGCATGGACATGACTGTACTGATTTTCTTGGACGCTTATGGTAATGGTAGGGTGGTTGTCAAGCAGGCTCATTACAGGCACCGCTGGCATGACCAGTTCACTGCTTTGAATGTAGATTTTTGAGACCGTGCCATCAATGGGGGCATAAAGCATGGTTTCGGCATCTAGGGCATCGGCTTCGGCAACCGCCGCACGAGCGATTTGGACTTGGGCGTCGGCGGACGATTTTAATTCATCAGTGCGACCACGCTGGGCTTTTAGATACTGCTGCTGTGCTGCTTGGGCAATTTGGGCAGAAGACTGCTTCGCTGCCCTCATCTCATCACGGCGTTGGCGAGAGATGACGCCTTCTTGATACAAATACTCACCACGGCGATGGCTCTCCTCTGCCAGTGTTGCCTGAGCTTTGGCACTTTGCCAATTGGCGTACAAGGTGTCTACATTTTCTTGTCTTGTGCCACGGTCTGTGGATGACTGAAAGGCAAGGGCTGACTGTAACATGGCAGCGGCTTGCTGTTTTTTGGCGTCAATTTCAGGACTGATAAGCTGAACCAAAGGTTCACCCGCCCTGACAGCTTGACCCTCTTTGACATAAATGGCAGCAACACGACTGGGCAGTTTGGTGCTGATGTTCACCGTTTCGCCCTCCACACGCCCTTGAATGCTAAATGTGGCAGGGCCGGGAATCTTTTGTCTGAGATGGGCAATCACCCCCTTTGGCGGCTCATTTGTGCTACCAATGGCGTTAGCTGTTGGCAAGTTTTGCGGTGTGCCATAGCTTTGTATCAAACCAAAAATAATCACCAAAAGCACACTGCCAATGAGTGCCAATAATAAGAATAACGCCAAAGGTCTGGGCTTTGATTTGGCTTGTGTGTGGGGTTTTTGTTTTTTTGGGTGGTTGCCATCGGTATCTGGCTTAACATCGTCGGTCTTATCAGTCATGGTTTTGGGCTGTCAAATGGTTGGGGTTAAGTATGAGCGTTATCAATCACAGTTTATGAGCATCATCCAAAGACAAATAATCATCAAAGTCATCAATTGTCCCTGTGTGATGCAACAGCGTCGCCAGTGCCAAAAGGTAGCGATACGCATTTAGAGCGGTTTCGCTGTCAATCTGTGATAAAGCACTTTGGGCATCAACCACACCTGCCACCGTCCCAAACCCTTCTTGAAAAGACAGCGTCTGGATACGCAAATTTTCTTTGGCGGCTTGACGATTTTGTTGTAGTAGGGCGTGGGTTTTTTGTGCCAGCACCATCTCGCCATAAGCGGTGTGCATGGTGGTTGTGATGTGTTCATTGACTTGTTCATGACCTAATTTGGCTGCTTGTTTTTGTAGGTGTGCTGCCCCAATCTGCTTATCACGGTCAATGCCCAAGAATAGGTTGTAAGAAACCGCCACACCTGCAAACCAATCAGGCTTATCATCTAAGGTATAACGAGCCACAGCGGCAATTTTTGGTTTTTTGGTGGATTGTCTTAGGGCGATATTTTCATCGGCAAGCAAAATGTCGGTTTTTAGCTTTTGATTTAATGGTGTATTTTGGGAGTCTTTGAGTAATGCTTGCCAATTGGGGCGATGCTGGGTGTTGATAAACAGCGGTGTGCTTAGCGGTTCAATGTGGGGCAAACCAAGCAAAACAGCAAGTTCATAAATGCTGTTTTGGTGCTGATTTTGGGTGCTTTGATACAGTCTTTGTACCTGATTGCGTGCCACTTCAAATTGCATACGCTGTCCACGACTGATAAAACCTTGCTGTTCTAATTTATAAGCATTATCTACATGTAACTGCATGGCACTAAGCATGTTTTGTTGTGTGTCGGTCAGCTGCTTTTGTAATTGCACATTAAAATAATGGCGAATCAAATTAAGTTTTGCCAAAGAGATGCGTTCTTGTAATCCAAATTTACCACGCTGTGCTTGTAGATTGGCGATATTTTTGCTGCTACTGATTAGGCCACCTGTATAGATGGGCATCGTGGCGGTAATGTTTGGGGTAATGCCATCATGGCGTAGCTTGACATCTTGATGGTCAGGCAGGCGGTCAAGGGCGGTTTGGGTGCTGTTGTGCAAAGCATCCAACAGACCATCGGGTGCACTGCCAAAGCGATGGTCAAAATGGGTGTTAATGTGCTGGGCGGTCTGCTCTTTGATATGATCTAAGGGTATGCTGCTGTTTTGTTGCAGTACAAAGGCGTGTGCATTGAGCGATATCCTAGGATAGTGTAATTTTTGTAATGATTCTGCTTGTAAGACATCAGCTTGATACAAGGCATGACTTGCTTGGATGGCAGGGCTGCTGCTCATGAGCTGTTTTTGAGCATCAAGCAAGCTATAATCAGCATCAGCCTGCTGTGCTAACAACAATCCCAAAAGCAAAAAATAGGGCATTTTCATGGTTGAAAAATAAACAAAATTTAAAATCTTATCATAACAAGGCTTGATAATATTATCAATAGCAACCAACTGGCATTTGATGGACATGTGTATCAAATTTAATGATTGATTTTTTGGGTAAATTATGTATGCATTTTATCATTAAAATATCTTTATCAATTAATATTTAATGATAAAATTATTAAATTTAAATATGACAAAGTGAAATATTAACAATGAATTGTTATTTGGTTTACTTATATCATTTAACATAATATATATTATGCGAAGTAGTAAATAAGTAGATAATAAGCAATCAAGCCCAAAACCAATCTGTTTTTTGGCTTGATTTTGGCAGCGGCTCGCAGTTTATTGAGTGGTCAGATTTGCCCACAGTGTTTCAAGACGCTTGGCAGAAACCGGCTGAACTGTTTTCATCGGTTGAGCAAATAAATTAATGCGGTATTCTTCGACCAGCCAGCGATATTCTGCAAACTTAGGATTTTTAACGCACCTTGCTAAGCGTTCCATGTGCGTATCTAGCAAATATACAGCATCCAAGTCCGCCTCTAAATTATGCTGTAGCCTATCAAGGCGAATATTGAGTGCCTGTAAATAACGAGGATACTGACGCCAATGCCGATAATCCGTCTGATATACAAAATTTGCCAATTGCAAGTCATCAAGCTGATCTTCGATGTCTTCGATATTTTCACCGAAAATCTCCTGATCTAGCATCAAAAGCTTGCCACGAGCTGTTTGCCAAGCGGTATAAATTTCTTTTAAGTTTCTTAAGATTTCTTGACCTACCAGTAAAAAATTCTTTAAAATTAAGTCTTGACAATCGTCAAACTCTCGTTCATCTAGTGGCAAATGTGAAATCAGCCATTGATTATTTTGTGTTATTAGACCTGCAATTGCTGCTCTGGCATGATCAACGTGTTGACTGACAGGCTTATGATCAAAGTCTGGACCGTAGTCATAAAGGCAGGCTTCTAAAGTTGCATGTACGACGATATTTTTTAGTTTTTCTAAATCACCTAATGGTGCGAACGCCAATTTAAATGCTTTATCAATTTGACCAGTCAGCTGTTTTTGTTTCGCACCCAAATGCCCCTTAATGAGCGTTAAAACGCCCTTTTTATGCTCAGCCAAAGCAGCGTTAATCTCTGTAAAAGTCGCAATAAAAACCGCACTTTGGGCCGCATCTGCTTTTAGTGCAGAAAATTCTTGCATGACAATGCCTGATGTGTGCTTATTTTTGACAAAATTAAAATGATTTGGAAAATGATGATGCACTCCCTGCTCAATAGCGATGCTTTGAACGCTAGCTTTACGATGTCGTGCCTGTAATTTCGGCAAGTCACGACTTTTTTCGATCACACGATTTTTATCATCCACCACACAAATCAATGGACGCAGGTAATCTTCAACCTTATCAGGTGCAAAATCTTGAGCGTGTGCTTGCACACCAAGCGTCTTTAATGCTGCCACAAGCTGATCTAATAAACCCATCTTTGAGCTTGCGTCCAATTGGTGAAAAATCTTTTGGCAAGTATCTGGAATGGGGACAATCTGTCGGCGAATTTCTTTAGGCAATGTTTTTAATAATTGTAGTACTAATTCATAACGCCACCCTGAGATACCCCAAAGCAGTGCCACAGGATCAACCTGTGCCAATGCCTTAATCGGTACATGCACGGTCACGCCATCATTATCAGCCGCTGGATCAAAGACATACGACAGCGGCAAGCGTAAACCGCCCAAATGCCAACTTTCAGGAAATTCTCGACTATCATCAACAGCTTCATTAAGCACATCTTCATCACTAAAATGCAAAAAGTTGGGTGTTTTGTTTTCAGCATCGTGATAAAATTCTTCAAAACTTTTACGGCTGGCGATATGATTAGGAATTTTGGCATCATAAAATTGATATAAACTTTCTTCATCAACCAATAAATCTCGGCGTCTAAGCTTATCTTCAATACGCTCAATGTCTTTGATTTTATTGGCATTATCTGCCAAAAATTTCATCTGCATCCCATATTGATTGGCAACCAAAGCATCACGAATAAAAATCTCTCTGGCCTGTACCAAATCAATTTGTTCAAAATTCACCAATTCTTTGGCAATCACAATCAGTCCAAATAAACTGATTTGAGCATAAGCACGCACACGCCCTGCTTTTTTTGACCAATGCGGTTCAAAATAATGATATTTTAATAAATTCGGTGCTGCTTTGATAATCCATTCAGGTTCAATCTTAGCAAGCGTACGCATATAAACTTGCGAAGTTTCCACCACCTCAAACGCCATGACCCACTGAGCACCCTTTTTATGAAGCGTACTGGCAGGAAAAATACGGGCTTTTTGGCTACGAGCCATCAAATATTCGCCCACCGTATCGGTTTTATGCGCCACAAATGACAAAAGTGCACTCAAAAGTGCACGATGAATATTGGCATAATGAATGCTTGTTTTGTTATCAATGTCATTTTTTAGGGCTTTAGCCCCCACGAGTGCTTGTTTGATGGATTTTTGATGAGAGGTACCAGACTTAAGTGATAATCGAACACCCTTTTTGGTATCAATTTTCACATCATTTTGGTGATTTTTTTGTTTATTAATCTCAAAACCCATCTCTGCCATCATCTCACTAAGCTGCCTGTGAGTTTTTTGCCATTCACGGATGCGTGCGTAGCTTAGATAATGTTTTTTGGCAAAATTGCGGCGAGCATTACTGCTAAGTGCTTGATTGTCATTGGTTGAATGCTGATCAAACAGTGCTGCAAACAATTCTAAATAAAATAAAAAATCTGAATCTTCTTTACGAAATAACGCATGCTTTTGATCGGCTTGAGCGTGCTTATTGATTGGGCGTTCACGCACATCTTGAACCGCCAGCGCTGACACGATGATTAAAATATCCGCCAAGCAATCAAAGGTATCACCTGCCACAAGCATGCGAGCCAAGCGTGGATCGATGGGCATTTTTGCCATTTGTTGTCCGATTTTGGTCAGACTGCTAAGCTGCGTGCGTCCTTTTTTGGCGCGTGTTTTGGTAAAACTTTTGTCATCAAGCGCCCCCAATTCTATCAAAAGCTTACGGCCATCATTCACCAATCGTAAGTCAGGCGGTGTGATAAAGTCAAAGGCATTCACATCGCCAAGTTGAAGACGCTCCATCTGTAAAATCACTGATGCTAAATTGGTGCGTAGGATTTCAGGTTCGGTAAATTCTGGACGACTGTTAAAATCTTCTTCAGAATACAACCGAATACACACCCCAGGTGCTACCCTACCGCACCGCCCTTTTCTTTGATTGGCGGCGGCTTGACTGATTGCCTCGATGGGCAGTCTTTGGATGCGTGATCGATAGTTATAGCGAGAAATTCTGGCAAAACCCAAATCAATCACATAGCGAATATTAGGCACTGTCAACGCAGTTTCTGCGACATTTGTGGCGATGATGATACGTCGCCCTTTACCTGACGGTGCAAAGATTTTTTGCTGCTCACCATAGCTTTGGCGTGCAAATAACGGCAAAATCTCTGTATGGGCAGGCGCATATAACATCAGCACTTCTTGTAGCTCACGGATTTCAGCTTCTGTTGCCGCAAAAATTAAGATATCTGCCTGATCTGGATGCCCCTTGGTGCGTGCATCTTCAAAGCATTCATTAACCGCTGCTGTCAAAGCGCGTGGCAGATTGTCCTCAATATCATCAAATGCATCATCATCTTGGCTAGATACGATGGTATCGGTCAAGGGGTGATAGCGCACCTCAACAGGATAGCTACGACCCTCGACAATATACACAGGTGCAGGTTTGCCATTCGCTGCAAAATAGTCAGAAAACCTTTGGGTGTCTAAAGTGGCGGAGGTGATGATAACTTTTAGATCAGGGCGTTTGGGTAAAAGACGCTTTAAATAGCCCATGATAAAATCAATATTTAAGCTACGCTCATGTGCTTCATCAATGATGATGGTATCATAATTTGCCAAAAACTTATCAGAGCCTAATTCAGCAAGTAAAACCCCATCTGTCATCAGCTTGACAATAGAGTGCTTGCCACCTTCTTCGGTGAAGCGAATCTTAAAACTCACCGTCTGACCAAGTGGCTCGCCAAGCTCTTCAGCGATACGCATCGCTACCGAGCGTGCAGCCAATCGGCGTGGCTGTGTGTGGCCAATTTGACCTGTGATGCCACGCCCTGCCATCATAGCAAGCTTAGGCAGTTGCGTGGTTTTGCCAGAACCCGTCTCACCTGCGATAATCACCACTTGATGATCACGGATCGCTTGAATTAGCGTATCGGCTTCAGCAGTCACGGGCAAATCATGATTAAGTTTTTCTGATAGATTTTTTGGTATGCTATCCATACGATTGGCGACCTGTTCGGCAGATCGCTCATAGATAGCATCATAGCGTATTTTGCACTTAGTTTTTAGATCGCCTGTGGTAGAATTCATTTTCTGTTTTAGTTTATTTAAATAATGTCTGTCTTTGGCAAGGACTGGTAAATTATCGGTAGAATGCATATTTTTAAATGATAGTTATCTTATAAAGGGTATGAAAAAGCATCAATTTAAGTACATTGATACATCAGATTTTATTTTATTCATGGGTCTATATGAGGGCTTGGACGCATGAATAAACCATGTATTGTAAATAAAATCATCAAAACCTGCAATTTTCTATTTAAATGGCGATTTTAGGGCGATAGACAAGCGATGACTTTTTGCCCATCTGTCGCAAATTTATTAACTTATGCTATAATGCCAAGTATCTTTTTTTGCCTATTGTGATTGTCAATTATGAACGAATCCATTAGCCTAATTTCGCTGGTCATTGAAGCAAGCGTTGTTGTTAAATTGGTCATGGCGATACTGCTTTTGCTGTCTACAATCAGTTGGGTACTGATTTTTCATCTGGGTACCAAAATTGGCGGTATTGCCAAGTTTGATGAGCGATTTGAGCGATGGTTTTGGACTGATGATATCGATCATCAGCTGTCTGTTGTGCAAGCAGAATCAGAGCGTGCAGGGCTTGAGCTGATTTTTTATACAGGTTTTTATGATCAAAATCACCAAGACCAAGATTCTTCACTAAGTGATGATAAAAAAGTGCAAATCGTTGAGCGTCGCTTGCGTATGGCATTAGGCAGTGAGCAGGTGCATCTTGAAAAAGGATTATCAACGCTTGCAACGATTGGTTCTGTTTCACCTTATATCGGACTATTTGGTACAGTATGGGGCATTATGAATGCATTTATTGGCTTGGGTCAAGCCGAATCGGTTGGTCTTGCAACCGTTGCACCGAGCATTGCTGAGGCATTGATTGCAACAGCACTTGGTTTATTTGCGGCCATTCCTGCGACGATGGCATATAATCACTTTGCCACCAAATCCAATACACTGTATGAAAATCGTAGCCTATTTTGTGAAGGCTTAATAAGTGCATTGGTGACAAATCTGGCAAAAAAGAACACCGCATCAACTTTATAGAGCATACTATTTTATAGAGCATATTATGGTAACTTCCAATCGATTCGCTCGTCGCCAAAGACCGCTAAATAGTGACATGAATGTTGTGCCTTACATTGATGTGATGTTGGTGCTTTTGGTGATATTTATCGTAACAGCACCAATGCTTGCTACAGGTATTGAGGTATCACTGCCAAAAGAGCAGACCAAACCCATCACACAAGCTGACAAGCTACCTGTCATTGTCAGCATTCAGGCAGATGGCAATCTGTATGTCAGCCATAAAAATGCCATCGATGTGCCAATCACGCCTGACAAGCTAGATACCCTGCTACGCCAGATGCACCAAGACAATACCGATTTACAAGTGATGGTCAATGCCGATGCAGATAATGCCTACAGCCGAATTATGCAGATTATGGCATTGATTCAAAATGTTGGTATCACCCAAGTGAGTTTGCTTAGCGAATCTGTTCAATAATGCATGATAATTCATAAGGCAAATCAATCGATGCGTTTATCCGATAATCATCCAACAGTCAATTTTGATAAATCTGCGCTAATTTTACCAATTTTAGCCAGTGTTTTATTACATACCGTCATCATCATAGCGGTAGCAGCGCCACTGATTACACCGCCTACTAAGCCCAATACTACTATTCAGACCGCTTTGGTAGGTCAAGAGGCTTTTAATCGTGCCAAGACGGCCTTGAGCAATCATCATGCCAATCAAAACAAGCCAACTGCCACCAACACTTCAAGTACCATCACTGCCAATGATAATGATAATGCATTTATGCAAGCTCAAAATCAGCATCGTTATCACCCACAGGTTTCTACTTCTGCCACCACGACCCAAGCGTATCATCCACCACCCAACTCGGCACCCTTTGAATCAAATTCACCAAATATACAAAATCAACCAACAAACGCTCACGCCAAGCTGGCTGAATATTCTAATCATGTCTCAGACCTTGAGCAGTCAAATCATACCGAGTCTACGCCAAGCCGAGCACAAATCAATGCCGCCATCACCTCGGTCAAACATCGTATTGAAGCCATTTGGCAACGCTATCCTAAGCAGCCCAATCAAACCATCACCTTTCAGGTTAATATGAATCAACAAGGCGATGTGACCTCAATCCAATTCGGTGGTGGCCATCCTGATTTGCGTGAATCTGTAGAAGCGGCGGTATATGCTGCCGCACCATTTTATGAACTTGGCGGTATGCGTGACAGTATCCGCCTGCAGTTCACCACAGAGCAGCTAATTATGGATAATAACCAAACAACCAATGAGCCTAATCACTGATCGTCATGGAGTTTTTATGAAATCACCCATTACCAAAGTTTGCCTTGCTCTGACCATAAGCTTTTCTGCCGCTTTGACGCACACTTATGCTGATGATGAATTGATTGTGATTAGCGAACAAGTTGCTCCGAGTCAATACCCCGTGGCAGTCATGCCTTTTTCAGAAGCTCATCAAATGAGTCATTATCTAAGCCTGGCAGGTCTTGGTACTACTCACCAAAACCTGCCACAGCACACTCAGACGAATAGCGACATTCTGAATAATCTGACCGCATGGCGTAACCGAGGATTTGAATATATTATTTTGGCACAGTCGCATCAAATTTTGGGAAATAAGCTTGCAATTAACTATGAAATTATTGATACTGCCAATGGTTTGGTAAGCGTCAAGCATACCCAAATTAGCGATAACCACCCTGCTTCTATCCAAGCTGCCTATCGTCAAATCAGCGATACAATCTATCAAATCATCACAGGCCAGCCATCAGATTTGATGGGTAAAATCGCCTATGTGGAAGAAAGCGGATCGCCACAAAATAAAATCTCATCTCTTAAATTGATTGATCCAAGCGGTCAGCTTATCCGTACGCTAGATACCGTCAATGGATCAATTATAACGCCGACATTTTCCCCCGATGGCTTGAGTATTGCTTATAGTGTACAAACAAAAAATAATCTGCCCATCATTTATATTGTGTCTGTATCAGGTGGCACACCAAAGCTTGTCACGCCATTTTGGGGTCATAATTTGGCACCAAGTTTTTCACCAGATGGTGGCAGTATCTTATTTTCAGGTAGCCACGAGAATAATAACCCGAACATTTATCGTCTTAATTTACATACCAATCACTTAGATACGCTCACTACATTCAACGGTGCTGAGAATGCACCAAATTATTTGGCAGATGCGTCAGGATTTATTTATACTGCTGATAAAGGTACACGCCGCCAAAGCCTATATCGCTATGATTTTGGCACGACGCATAGCACCCAAATCGCCTCTTATGCCACCAATCCACGCTTAAGCCCAGATGGATCAAAGCTTGTATATTTATCAGGTGGACAAATCATCATCGCCAATACCAAAGGCCGTATCCAACAAAGTTTTAGGGTGTTAGGCACTGATGTATCAGCCAGCTTTTCACCATCAGGCACACGGATTATATATACATCCAACCAAGGCAATAAAAACCAGCTGATGATCCGTTCGCTATCAAGTAATGCCATACGCACCATCCCAACATCAGGCACGGTGCGTGATCCGATTTGGTCAAAATAATGCCAATGAGTATCCCAACTAAGGTGACAGTCGGCTATACCCAAAGGCGGTTATTTATGGTCAGTATGACAGTTGGCCTGATCAGCTTAAGTGGGTGTCAGCACATTCAAGTGACCAAAAGCCCAATACCGATCATCATCCATAGCCATACAAAATCGCCATCTCAGCCTAAACCTACACCAACTGACGCCGTGCCTACCAAAAACCGCCCAATCTCCCCACCAACACAAAAGTCCAATACGATATTTATTTTGGAAGATTGGTTTTAGGCAGTTTTGGTAGATTCAAAATATAGTAACAGCTCATTCACCTTGTCAATTCTAGCTTGGGTATCCATAAGCTCTTGGCTGGTGTATCGGATGGCCGTTGCACCATTCATGCGATAACCGTCATTGGACTGAATCAGCTTAATAATCGCCAATCCATCAATCGGCGTATCGGCACGAAACTCAATACTGATGGTGGTTTGGGTTGCATCAATCTTAGTAATCCCTAAGGCTTTGGCTCGTATGCGAATGCGATGCACCGCAAATAAATTTTGGGTTTGGGTGGGTAATGTGCCAAATCTGTCAATCATCTCAGTACGAATGTCTATGAGCTGATTGACATCATCCAAGCTACTGATTCTTTTATAAAATACCAAACGCTCATGCACATCACCCAAATACTCATCAGGTATCAGTGCCGATGCATGAATATCAATATCACTAACCAAAGCCAGTGGTGTGGCAAGACTCGGTGTCTTGCCTTGTTTGATGGCATTGGTCGCACGCTCAAGCATATCCATATATAAGCCAAAACCAATGGTTTGCATGTTACCAGATTGCTCTTTGCCTAAAATTTCCCCAGCACCACGAATTTCCAAATCTTCACTGGCAAGCATAAACCCTGCACCCAAAGTGTTGGCTCTAGTGATGGCATTTAGGCGTTTTTTGGCATCGCTTGATAATCCTTTCAATGATGGCACCATCAGATAGCAGTATGCTTGATGATGGCTACGACCCACACGACCACGCAACTGGTGCAACTGAGCGATACCAAATTTATCCGCTCGGTGAATAATGATGGTATTGGCATTAGGCACATCGATACCTGTCTCGATGATGGTGCTAGCAACCAAAACATTAAACTTTTTATGATAAAAATCATTCATCACCACCGAAAGCTCACGCTCATTCATCTGCCCATGTGCTACCGCTACTCGTGCTTCACCGACCAATTCACGCAGTGTGTCAGCTGCCGCCTCGATACTAGCAACATCATTATGTAGATAATATACCTGTCCGCCCCTGAGTATCTCCCGTAAAATTGCTTCTTTGATTGTCTCATCAGATTTGGGTAATAAAAAAGTCTTAATCGCCAAGCGTCTGGCAGGTGGTATGGCAATGATAGAAATATCCTGCATGCCCGATAACGCCATATTTAAGGTGCGTGGAATCGGGGTGGCAGTCATTGATAAACTGTCAATATTGGTTTGTAGTGCTTTAATACGCTCTTTATGCCGTACGCCAAAACGATGTTCCTCATCAATAATCATCAAACCAAGCTGTTTGAATTTAACATCGTCCTGAATGAGCTTATGCGTACCAATCACAATATCCACCGTACCATCTGCCAGCCCTGCTAAAATGGCATCTTGATGTTTTTTATTGCCAAATCGTGATAAACTTTCAATCTTAATGGGCCAATCAGCAAAGCGATTTAAAAAGCTGTCCTCGTGCTGCCCTGCCAAAAGCGTCGTTGGAACAAGTACGGCAACTTGATAGCCCGCCTGAACAGCAATGAATGCCGCACGCATCGCCACTTCGGTCTTGCCAAAACCAACATCACCACAGATAAGCCTATCCATCGGTTTACTTTGCTTCATATCGTGCATCACTGCATGGATAGCTTCAGCTTGGTCGATGGTTTCTTCAAAAGCAAATTGGCTGGCAAATAGCTCATATTGAGACATATCAATATCAAAACTGATGCCTGATTTAGCATTTCTACGAGCCTGTACATTTAAAAGCTCGGCGGCAACATCATGGATTTGTTCCAAAGCTTTTAGCTTGGCTTTTTCCCATTTGCCCGAACCAATTTTAGACAGGCTGACTGTCTGCAAATCTGAGCCGCTATATCGCCCAATCAGTGCCAAATTGGTAATAGGTACATAAATACTGGCATCATCGGCATATTTTAGATGAATAAATTCTTGCTCACCTTCACCCACATCCAGCACCACCAAACCTTGATAACGCCCGATGCCATGTTCAAGATGAACCACCAACGCCCCTTCGGTCAACTCAGTTACCGACTTAATCAAAAAAGCCTGTGAAATACTTGATTGACGACGACGGCGTGTTTGAAGCACCTGCCTACCAAAAATTTGTGTCTCTGAGATGATGCATAATCCGCCAGTTTCATCACGCAACCAAAGACCACACTCAATCGGTGCAACACTCAAAGCAATACAATCAGTATTAAAATCATCTAAATTATTAATAAATTCTTGATAATTATCAACCACTTTGACAGCGACTTTATCTTTTAATAGCTCAAGAATAATTTCACGGCGACCAGCACTTTCAGCGACCAATAAAATCGGTACTTGCCCTGATTTTATGAATGATAGCAGTTCTGATAAAGGCTTGGCAGCTTGATGATTAATCGGCAAAATCGGCGGCGGTAAACTCTCCATGGCACCAATTTTTGCCGTATCGTGGTTTGTGTTGATAACAACTCTGGGATAGGCTTTCAATACTTGATGAAATTCATTATTCGCCAAAAATAAATAATCAGGCGGCATAATCGGCAATGATTTATCATGTGCACGAGAATGATGGCGTGCTTGGATTTGCTGATAATACTCATCATGACAAGCACTAAGATTATCATGACTAACCACCAGTGTATCATCGGGCAAATAGCTAAATAAATTGCCTGTTTTCATCCATGCGTCAAGCTCAAAAAATAACGGTGCATAAAACTCAATTCCCTGAGGGGCAATGGCTGCCATGACATCATTATAAAATTCTATCTTGCGGGCGCTGGCATTAGGAAACAGGCTCGCAAAATTTTGGCGAAACATCTCTTTGCCTTCTTCCAAGGGAAATTCTCTAGCAGGCAGCAGGCGAAATTCGGTGATTTTGGCAGATGATGGCAGCTTTTGGGCATGATGCGTATTCATGCCTGCTTGGGCATCTTTTTTTAGCTGAGCTAAATCATTATCGGATAAAGTACGCTGACTGTCAGGATCAAAAAATTTGATCGTCTCAATGTTATCATCAAACAAATCAAGACGAAAAGGTAGGCTTTGACCAACGGCAAAAATATCAACAATACTGCCTCGAACCGCAAATTCTCCTGGCTCAAACACATTCTCCGTCTGCACATAGCCTGCTTTGGTTAATCGAAGTCGCTGTTCATGAATATCAAATTTATCACCGACAGCCAAATCAAAATGCTGTCCTATCAGCCAGCTTGGTGGTGCGATACGTTGCATCAATGTCTGAGTACTGACCAATAAGACACCAGTTGTTGGCATTCTCGTTAGTAAAGCAATACGCTCTGAGATAATGTCTTGATGAACAGACAGCTGATCATAAGCCAAAATCTCCCAATCTGGAAAAACATGTGCATCAATGCCAAAAAAAGACAGCTCAGTATCCAACTGATTCAGTTCATTTTGATGATTGGCGATCATCACAATCAGCCGCTCTTCACTTTTGGCTGCCAGTGCAAGCCAAAAACTCAAATCAGCACCGCCAAGTAAGGGTAAAGTTGTCTTAAAATTTGCCTTGGTTGGCAAATCTAATTTGGGCTTAAATGTATCAATCATCGTATTACCAAGTGTTAAGTTTTTGTTGCCACGCTAAGCATTTATCTGCAATGGTATCAACCGAATGCCCCATAATATCAGCTGTCACAGCAATATAATCGATGGCTGCACCGTTTAACTTATCTCGAAGCTGATGGATATTTTCAAGGGTGATACCACCAATCACGCATAAAGGAAAATCAAGTTCGCAGGCTTTTTTTAATATGTCTTTTGAGATAATTTTGGCGCGTGGCTTAGTGATGGATGCAAATGCTGTACCCATAGCACCGTAAGTTGCCCCTTCTCGCTTAGCTTCTTTAAATAAAGCAAGGTCTGTATGACAGGTGCGACCAATCACCACATGGTCTCCCAAAATCTCTCTGGCGACCCGTACGCTACCATCACGCTGACCCAAATGAAGCCCCGTCCCAAAATGTGATGCAAGCTCTAGACTATCATTCATAACGACTTTAATATCATAATCATTCGCAAGACTGACGATCATTTCAGCTTCTCGATACACTGTCGCCAAATCATAAAGTTTCAAGGTGGACTTACGACGCACTTGCAGTAATGACACCGCACCTGTATCAAACACCCGTTCAAGCTTATCTAATAAAGTTGTCAGCTCATCATCATTCGTCAGTAAGTATAATTTGGGTACTTTGTCAATACTTTGTAAAGTCATTTACTGTATTCCAATTAATGATCTGATTTGATCAGCGATACGGCCAAAATAATGTTTATCAGGTGATTGAACATGGTTAATACTTAAATAGGCCGCACAAGCAGCCTATTTCAAACCATGAACATTCATGCTAATAACATCCTCAACCACCTATCAAACATCCATCTTCCAATCAAATGGCATCTGATGATGACCACGCAATGCCATCATCAGCGTTTGCTGCATGTGGCTGAGTACCTCTTGGGTATATGGCATCGCTTCATGACCCCAAACTGGATTTGGCCATGCGGCATCATTTTGGTAGCGTACGATGTGATGAAAATGTAGCTGCAACACTTGATTACCCAAAGCGGCAACATTCATCTTATCTGCACCAAAAATTTTTGCCATTTGGCTAGATACCCAGCTTGACTCACGCAAAAATTGCACTTGGTCAGCCGCTGACAGCTCATAGATTTCTTTAATGCCTGAAACACGAGGTACCAAAATTAGCCAAGGAAATTGGCAATCATTCATCAAACGCACGGTCGATAATGGGAAATCACCAACCAAAAAGGTATCTTTGGCCAGCGTGGGATGTAATTGAAACATAGTTCGCTCATATTGTTGTTATAAATAGTGATATTGTAGCATAAATTTAGATGGCAAAAAAGATTTACACGCCTGCTATGATCAAAGTTTGGTCATCACAATCATTTAAACCACAACACTCATTGGGGTAGTATCTTTTGGTATGGGCGTGTATTTGGCGTTTGGTGTGTTCGGTGAGTGCCATAGTCGTCCTTTTTGATTAAAAAACCGCTCATCAGGTGATGGGCGGTTCATTTTAAATATAAAAAAGCCAAATAATCATAACAATTTCATACAAAACCGTAATAATTACTTGACTTTTAATGTATTTTAAACTATAATACAAACCATCAAGCAAGGGTGGTAGGACACCCAAGCCTGATAGGTTACCGCCACCGACCTATGCAAGTGGTGGCGACCTTAGGAGATAAGACAATGAAAACGCTCTTCAAAGTTATCATCATTGTTATCCTGCTAATACTAAGCAACAACGCTTACTAACAGCAGGTAGCCTGTAAAGGCTGGGGGCGGTGGGCTTCGCCATCGCTTCACTCCTAAAATCTAAATATATCTTACCAACAATTTAAGGATAAGTCAAATGCCAAAAATCGTTGCCAACCCCAAAACTCGTGCTCAAATCCAAAAAGACAGCGATGCACGCCGTGGGGTAAAACCCATCGGTTTTAAAGTCCCCATAGAGTTTGCCGAGCTACTTGATGAGCTTGCCAAACAATCAGGCAAAACCAAAAACATCATCATCATGGAAGCAGTTGAGCTTTGGGCAAAACAGCTCTAAGTTAAAAACTTGTTCAAATTTCAAACCAATCTGCCAAAAGTTGCTTTTTTCTGACTGATTTCATAATTTTCACAGACATATTTTTTGGTATCGTGTCAAATCAAACGGCGGTAGTCATCAGCAATTTAAACACCCCACCATTGACAGCATTATGAGACAAGCAGGGCTAAACGCTTAGCCCTTGCAACACCTCGATAACTAAGAGACGATGATGTTATACCCCATTGCAATCTTAAAAGGCGGTGATAAAACCGCCCATGGCATCTTTTTTCCCGATGTGCCAAATCTTGCCAGTGCGTGCGATGAGTTGCAAGACATACACAAAATGGCGTTAGAATGCCTTGATGTGCATTTTAGTGGCTTGGTAGCAGATGGCGAAGAAATCCCATTGCCTACCAATTTTGATGCACACACCCAAAACAGCCAATTTGACGGTATGATGTGGGCATGGGTAGATGTGGACTTGTCAAAATATGATGTAAAAAGCCACAAAATTAACATTACCTTACCTAACCACCTGATTGCCAAAATTGACGAAAAAGTCGCAGCTCATAAATCGCTATACAAAAGCCGTTCAAACTATCTAGCACAATTGGCAATGGCGGATTTGGCTTGACATACCCCATGTCAAGCCATTTTAAGGCAATAAAAAGCCCATAAAGGGGTGTTTATTTGGGCAATAAAAAACCACCTATCATCAGATAAGCGGTTTGGGGGTTAATCATTTTTAAAGCAATAAAAAAGCCAAATAATTTAATAAAATTATTTGGCTTTGGGGCTGGTAGCAAGACTACTGTAACAACCAAGCTACTGTACACTCACTAGCAGAAGGAAAAAGTGATGAAAACCTTAATCAAACTCATCGTTGTCATCATCTTGCTACTGATAAGCGGTTCTGCTTACTAAGATGATGCCTAGCCCAAGCAAGTACCAGTTGCAAAGGCTAGGGGCTAACAAGGAAGTTAGCCACCCCTGATCTTTATTATGCCATGGTTTTTGATTTTTGCAAGGGTTTTTTATGACAGACAGCACCACATCACCAGCACGCCAAAAGGCACTTGCCAACATTGCTTTGGTGATTAGCCATACCGAGCCTCATGTTTTAGATGCCTTAAATCAGAT
>NZ_KV796856.1:22039-118702 GCF_001809255.1 Moraxella sp. HMSC061H09 | reverse complement strand
GCTCATAAGGATTGCTCTAAGGCAATGGCAATTAAGGTGGCGTTGGTAGAGTACGCCAACACCCTAAGTCAAACCAGCCGCTGATTAAAGACAGCTTGATTAGCTCAAATTGGCGATAGCACTGTTAAGGGCATTACCGTATACCCCTGTTGGGGCTTGTTTTGACCAGCCGTGTTCAAGCCGCAACGCATAGCTTGTATTATCTTGATGTGGGTTTGTGATAGCCCACACTTTGCCCAATATCGCCCACAAACCCAAGTTGACGCCATACTTCATAAAGGCAAATACCAACGCTATTGGCTAAATTCAAACTGCGTGAATCTGGCAACATAGGCAGCCGTAGCCAATGATTAGCACCAATATCAGCACGCACCTCTTCAGGTAATCCATCGGTCTCCGAACCAAATACCAAGGCGACTTTATGCTGATCATTATCCAGCTTAAATTGATATTCATAAAACGGACGGCTAAACTTGGTCGTCATGGCAACAATACGCTCCACGCCCAACGATTTTAGTGCCGATTTTGTCTCTTGCCAATTATCGTGAACGCTTAAAGTTGCGTATTCATGATAATCAAGCCCTGCCCGTTTTAAGCGAGTATCATCCAACTCAAATCCAAGCGGTTTGACCAAATGTAGCTGAGCACCTGTATTGGCACATAAGCGGATGATGCTGCCAGTATTATTGGGAATTTTTGGGGAAAATAGCACGATATGAATGAGTGCATCTGAAAACTGTGACATGAACTTTACTAACAAATATGGCGATGCTACCTATTGTACTCTGAAACGACCTATTGTGCCATATTTTGATTGAATTCAAAGATAAAATTTATAAACCCTACCAAAAGTTTACAAAGTGTAATAAAGTATTATAAAATCACATCTATTGCTAGAAATTCATCAAAAACTTCGTTAAGATAGTAGGGTGAGTTTACAGATTCACATGAATTTCATACATGAATTTAATTAAATCATTAAGGAATAGCTCATGAAAAAAGTACTGGTTGCTTCTATCGCTGCCGTTGTTGTTTTGACTGGTTGCAACGCTATAAAAGGTTTTGGTAAAGATGTCTCAAAAGCTGGCGAAGCCGTATCAGACACCGCACAAAAAGTTGAAAAGAAAATCTAATTTTGGCTTAATTTCTAATTTTATCTTAAGTTAATCTTAAAAAAGACCCACTCAGATGAGTAGGTCTTTCTATCTATCAGTTTATATAAATTGACTGACCAAATAATTCACATATCGAAACCCAAGACGGGTCGGTGCAATGCGTAATGGATCCAAAACCATCAATCCTTGATGTTGTAAAGGCAGCATCTCATTATCAATCGTGCTGATTAATAGCCCCGTACGCGTTTCAAACACATCAGTGCTTACCCCATCTTTTAATCGCAGTGCATTCATCATAAATTCAAACGGCAAATTGTCATCAGAGATACGCTCAAAGTTGACCATTTTGGGTGCATCTTCAAACGCAAGATAATCCTTAGGTTGACGTGATTTTTGATAACGATAAATGCCATCTTGGTAATCTGGGTGATTTTTTAAGGTCAACTTACCATGTGCTCCAGCACCGATTGCCAAATAATCGCCAAATTGCCAATAGTTCAGATTATGCTGACATGGAGCATCATTTGGACCATGCCAAGCACTGACTTCATAATTATAAAATCCATGCTTTGTCAGTACACTTTGTCCCAAAGTTTCAATTTCTGCCATGATCTCTTCATCTGGCAACTGTGGTGGTGTACAATAAAAGGTCGTATTCGGCTCTATCGTCAGTTGATACCAAGATAAGTGAGTTGCACCAGCATCAATGGCAGTTTGAATATCATTCACCGCTTTTGATGGGTTTTGATTGGGCAAGCCATACATCAAATCTGCATTGACACGATCAAAACCTGCTATGCGTGCAGCACGAATGGCATTTGATGCTTGATCAGGATTGTGAATACGCCCCAACACTGTTAAGGCGTTGTGATCAAAGCTTTGTACGCCAATGGATAAGCGATTAATACCGATAGTGAGATACTCATCAAAAGGTGAATGCTCAAGTGTGCCAGGATTTGCCTCGAGTGTTATCTCACATGTCGGTGCAAAATCATAAATTAACCGCAATCCGTCAAATAATCGTTTAAACGATTCAATGGGCAATAACGATGGTGTGCCACCACCGATAAATACCGTATCAATTTGACGATTTGATACCAAGCTTTGTTGTGATACAGCATCGCTAAGCAATGCTTCTATATAGTTTTCAAATGGTACTTGGCTTGGCAAAGCGTGCGAGTTAAAATCACAATACGGGCATTTTTTGACACACCAAGGAATGTGAATGTATAGTGATAATGGAATATGAGCAGGGTCTAATAAATCAGGGTACATGTGTTCATGATTCCTATTTATGCTCATCTAAAAACTCAAATTGATTGAGTTTGAATTTTTGATCAATATGCCGTTCAAGTGCAGGCAAGTTAAAGGCATCATTTTCACTAACAAAACTGATGGACACACCACTCAAACCCGCTCGCCCTGTACGACCGATACGATGCACATAGTCATCGGGCATATCAGGTAAAGTATAATTGATCACATGCGTCACATCATCCACATGAATGCCACGCCCTGCCACATCGGTTGCTACCAGTACATTGACCTCGCCATCTTTAAAACGCTGCAAGTAACGCTCTCGTTTTTGCTGAGCCACATCTCCAGACAGCATCGTAACCTTGTGATGACGACGCAAATAATCGTATAGGCGTTTAACTTGATCTTTGCGATTGGCAAAAATGATCGTTTTTTTCACCGAATCATCTGCCAAAATTTGCTTAAGTGCGCTCGTTTTTTCACGCTCAGTGACCAAATAAAATTGTTGATCAATCGCCTGATTGGTTTTACTTTCAGGTGCAATCTCAACAAATGCTGGCTGATGTAGCCAACGATAAGCCAGATTCATCACATCTTGATTAAAAGTTGCCGAAAATAATAGGCTTTGGCGTTCGGTATTGCTTGGCATATGTCTGACAATACGCTTGATATCAGGGATAAAACCCATATCCAGCATACGATCAGCTTCATCAAGCACGAATACCTCAACACGATCCAAAAAAAGCTCGCCTTTATTAACCCAATCGATGATACGCCCCGGTGTGCCAATCAAAATATCCAGCGGTCTTTTATGCAACTGCTCAAGTTGTTTATCAAAATCAGAGCCGCCTGTAATACACAAATTATAAAGCTGGCTAAATCGGGTCAGTTCACGGCAATCTGCCAAAATCTGCTGTGCAAGCTCTCTGGTAGGTGCCAAAACCAATGCTCTAGGTTCGCCAAGATAGCGAATTTCATCAGCTTGAAACGGACGCTTTAACAGCGACTCAATGATGGTAATCAAAAATGTCGCTGTCTTGCCTGTGCCTGTTTGTGCCTGTCCAATGGCATCTTGATTTGCCAATGTATGTGGCAAAATCTGTGCTTGAATGGGGGTTAATTGATCAAATTTTAATGCTTGCACCGCCTTTAAAATTGGCTCGGATAGTGGTAAATCATCAAAATTTTTAACAGTCGTTTCGGTCATAAAATACCATCAAGCTTATAGCATTGTGATTAGTTTTTGGGAGTTT
This sequence comes from Moraxella sp. HMSC061H09, assembly GCF_001809255.1. Lineage (NCBI taxonomy): Bacteria > Pseudomonadati > Pseudomonadota > Gammaproteobacteria > Moraxellales > Moraxellaceae > Moraxella > Moraxella sp. HMSC061H09. Next base: position 115,077 of record NZ_KV796856.1, on the reverse strand, counting down.
TAAGCACTTGATCAAGGCAAGAATAAAAAGATGACTCGCCCACACCCATCACAAACGCTTGTTTTTCGGCGTCGGTTTTTTGAACCGATTCTTGGAATATTCTATCAATAGCACCTTTCCAATACTTATCAAGCATCGTGGCGGTCTCTGGGTCAAGGTCGATGAGATCCTTCAGCTCAGCCATACGCTTATCATGGTTGGTTAGTGCCTCAGATTTTGTTGCACCACCTTGATGATCGCCAGCAATATGCATCACACCATACGCTGAAAAATCACAAAAATCTATAGCCATTTGCTCTTCTTGGGTTAACGATACTTCAGGTGCTTCAGACGCTTTGGGGGCAGCAGTTTTTGCATAAGTCACTGTCGGTAAGCTCAACACCAAAATCGCCAAACCACGCATCCATTTATTTTTCATCATCATAGTCATCTCTTTATAGTTTATTTTAGATTAAGGCGAATTACGAACGCCAATCATCCAAGTTCACGCCTACAGCGTTTTGATTAGTTAAAATGGCATAGCATCAGTCATCTGATCATGCCAAACCTTGCTATTATCGCATGTTTGATAAAGTTTGAAAAGCTCTATTATCCTTCAAAAGATACAAGATGATGGTATCGCATGCTACAGTGGTCTAAATTTGATATCTAAATTCTATAAAGGAAAATAAAAAGTCAATTTTTACACTTAAAGTTTATCAACCAATGCCGTAAAGTAAAGCTATCTTTTGAATTTATCACCAAGTATCCATCGTATCATTAGGATTGTTATCATGCTAAATCAGCCAATACCCCTCAAAAATCGTGCACGCCGAGTGATGCCATTTTTTGGGCTAAGTATGGGTATTAGTATCTTTGCACTTGGTTTGTTGGTGATTTTACCCTTTTTGATGATGATTTTGACGACATTACAAATGAGTTTTGATGACATCATGCAGACGATTCGTGAGCCACAAGTGTTTGCAGCAATTAAGCTATCTTTATCCATGGCAATGCTTGCCACCCTGACCAATTTGATTTTTGGTACGCTGGCAGCTTGGGTGTTGGTGCGTTATGAGTTTTGGGGTAAGTCCTTTTTAAATGCTTTGGTTGATCTACCGTTTGCCCTGCCAACAGCGGTAACTGGCATCGCTCTTGCCACACTTTATGCACCCAATGGCTTGTTTGGTCAATGGTTTACACACCTTGGGATACTGCTGTTTAATGAGCCAATAAAAATTGCGTTTACACCGATTGGTATTTGGCTGGCTTTGGTGGTGGTTAGCTTTCCTTTTATTGTACGGGCAGTGCAGCCAGTACTTGCTGAGCTTTCAGTAGAATTTGAAGAAGCGGCAGCGGTGATGGGTGCTGGTCGCTTGACCACATTTTGCCGTGTGATTTTACCCGAGATTAGCCCAGCAATGCTAATCGGTGCTGGTATGATGTTTGCTCGTGCCACAGGTGAGTACGGTTCAGTGATTTTTATCGCTGGCAATATCCCCATGCAATCGGAGATTTTGCCTTTAATCATTGTCTCAAAGCTTGAGCAATTTGATGTCGCAGGTGCAGCTTGCGTGTCGTTATTTATGCTTTTAATCTCATTGGTTTTTTTGTTTACCATGAATTTTATCCAGTGGAAACTCTCAGCCAGACTGGGCGCAAAAACCAACTGATTTATCATGATAACAACTATCTTAATCATACTCTAAGGTCAACTATGTCTCATACAAGCTCTTATTCATACCAAAAAAATCCTGCCACCCGTGATAAACCTTGGGTTAGATGGAGTTTGATTGGCATAGCGGTGGTATTTATGGGCGTCATGCTGGTTGTGCCACTCGTGTCTGTTTTTTATGAAGCACTAAAAGAAGGATGGCAAGCGTATCAAGCAGCACTACTTGAGCCTGATGCACTTGCATCTATTAAGCTGACTTTAATCACAGCAGCGATTATCTTACCCATCAATACGATCATTGGCGTAGCGTTGGCGTATTTGATTACACGCCATCAATTTCGTGGCAAATTTGTGATCACCACATTGCTTGATTTGCCCTTTGCCGTGTCGCCTGTGGTGGCGGGCTTGATGTTTGTACTGGTCTTTGGTGCCAATACACGACTTGGCGGCTATCTTGAGAGTATGGGGATTCAGGTGATTTTTGCGACAACGGGGATTGTACTTGCAACTTTATTTGTCACCTTTGCATTTATCGCACGAGAGCTGATTCCGCTTATGCAGGCTCAAGGCGACAGCGAAGAACAAGCCGCTTTGACGCTTGGTGCTAACGGCTGGCAGATGTTTTGGAAAGTCACTTTACCCAATATCAAATGGGCGCTGCTTTATGGCATTATCCTAACCAATGCACGCGCTATGGGTGAATTTGGGGCGGTATCGGTAGTATCTGGGCATATCCGAGGCGAGACCAACACTGTGCCTTTAATGATTGAAATTGCATACAACGAATATGCATTTACATTGGCATTTGCACTCTCAAGCTTGCTTGCACTACTTGCCTTGATTACTTTGGTCGCTCAAGGATTGATGAGCCATAAAAAATAGCACTGATGACATTTTGGTTAAGTAAGACTTACATCAAAATTTACATATATTTATTAATCTTTCTAAACAGTTATCTTCTATGAGTATTAAACATGAGTATTAAAATCCAAAACATCCATAAAACTTTCGGGGATTTTGTTGCCTTAGGTGAAATCAGCATTGATATTTCAACAGGTGAGCTGACAACTTTATTAGGTCCATCAGGCTGTGGCAAGACAACTTTGCTACGCATCATTGCAGGTCTTGAAAATGCAGACAACGGGCGGATATATTTTGACAGTATCGATGTAACTGATATACCAGTGCAACACCGTGGTATCGGTTTTGTGTTTCAGCAATATGCGTTATTTCGACATCAAACGGTTGCACAAAACATTGCTTTTGGCTTGACGCTGTTGCCTCGCAATACACGCCCTTCTGCCAATACAATCGATCGGCGTGTGGATGAGCTGCTTGATTTGGTGCAACTTAGCCACACCAAAACCCGCTATCCGCATGAGCTATCAGGTGGCCAGCGTCAGCGTGTTGCTTTGGCACGTGCACTGGCGACCGAGCCTAAGCTGCTGCTACTTGATGAGCCTTTTGGCGCGCTTGATGCCAAAGTGCGTAAATCGCTGCGTGATTCGCTCAAAGACATTCAGCGTGAAATTGGTATCACCAGCATCTTGGTTACGCATGACCAAGAAGAAGCTCAAGCCATATCTGATAAAATTGTCATTATGAATCATGGGCAAATTGAGCAAATTGGCACACCAAGCAAGTTATTTGCCCAGCCAAGCAGTGATTTTGTGGTGGATTTTTTGGGCTTATAAGCGATGAGCCATCGGTCCAAAATTCAATAGGCATATGGTGTTTAACCTGCATTAATCTCAAAAGCTTGATAAATCGCTTCATCAAGCCTATCAACCGCAATGATTTGAATATTTTTAAATTGTGGATGATTGGCTGCAGGTGCATTGGCTCTAGGGACGATGGCATGGGTAAAACCATGCTTCATTGCCTCTTTTAGGCGTTCTTGACCATTTGGCACAGGGCGAATCTCGCCAGACAATCCCACCTCACCAAATACACACAGTCTGACAGGCAGTGGTTTTTCTTTGATGCTAGATGCACAAGCAATCAGCACCGCCAAATCTGAACCAGTTTCCATAACTTTAACACCGCCTACAACATTGACATACACATCCATACCACTAGTGTGAATGCCACCATGACGGTGCATAACCGCAAGGAGCATGGACAGACGCTGATAATCAAGCCCAAGTGCCATGCGTCTGGGTTGACCCTGAGAGTCATCCACCAAGGCTTGCACCTCCACAAGTAGGGGGCGTGTACCTTCACGGCTGACCATCACCACCGACCCTGCAATGGGCTTATCATAGCGGCTTAGAAAAATGGCGGAGGGGTTGGCAACCTCCTTTAATCCTGTATCCGTCATGCCAAAAATTCCCAACTCATTGACCGCCCCAAAACGGTTTTTGATGGCACGAATCATTCTAAAACGACTGTCTGATTCACCCTCAAAATACAGCACCGTATCCACCATGTGTTCTAGCACACGAGGCCCTGCCAATGCTCCTTCTTTGGTAACATGTCCCACCAAAAACAGTGCCGTGCCTGTCTGTTTGGCATAACGGGTTAAGACGGCGGCGGATTCACGGATTTGGGCAACCCCTCCGGGGGCGGACTGTATGGCTTCGGTAAAGAGTGTTTGAATTGAATCAATGACAGCAATGGCAGGCTGTTCGGTGGTGAGTGCTGCACAAATGGTATCAACATTAGTTTCGGCTAAGACACGCAGGCGATCGGTTGGTAGTCCAAGTCGCACTGCACGCATGGCAACCTGCGACAGACTTTCCTCGCCTGTGATATATAAAGCAGAACCCGATAGTGAATCACCTGCTGCCATGTTAATGGCAGTTTGTAGTAAGATTGTGGATTTGCCAATACCAGGGTCGCCCCCAATTAACCCCACCGAGCCTGCCACAAGTCCACCGCCAAGCACTCGGTCAAATTCACCAATTCCCGTTGGCATGCGTGTTTCTAGCGTAACGCCAACATGGTCCAATGTCATCACAGCACTCACCGCTCCAGCATAGTTAGCGGTTTTTCTGGGTGCTGTGGTAGTTTTTGATTTATGATGATGTGGCAAACTGGTGTTAGGTGCCTCAACAAGAGTATTCCACTCACCGCAGTCTGTACATTGCCCTGCCCATTTTCCATAAATCGCCCCACAATTTTGGCAAATGTAGCTTGATTTAGCTTTAGCCATAGCTTATCCTAATCCATTGATTCAAATGATTTAATCAAATTGTAGCATTTTTTTGGTATGCTTGCTAAATTAACCTCTAATACAGCCAAACACACTTTATAATATCTTATCATTAAACATCAATTTTAAAAATATATCTATTTAATTTAATTATAGTACTTATCTTTCTGTATATTTTATGGTTTAATACTGCTTTTCACAGCGTCACTGCATTATTTTGTTACAATTTTGGTGCTTTATAAGCCTGCCTATACAAAAAACAGTGGAACGCCAATTTTCATAAAATGAGATCTCAACATGACTGCAAAGATAACTGCTCCAGATTTTGTTCGTCACCAAGCCTTGATTCATTGGGTGGCTGAAATTGCCGCTTTGACCAAACCTGCCGCCATCGAATGGTGCGACGGCTCTGAAGAAGAAAACCAGCGCCTAATCGATCTGATGATCAAAAACGGCACCATGATCAAATTAGATGAAGACAAGCACCCAAATTCGTATCTGGCATTCTCAGATCCGACAGATGTTGCACGTGTCGAAGATCGTACTTATATTTGCTCAAAAGAAGAAATCGATGCAGGTGCGACCAATAATTGGGTCGAGCCAAGCCAAATGCGTACCAAACTTAACGATTTGTTTGATGGTTGCATGGCAGGCCGTACCATGTATGTCGTACCTTTTAGTATGGGTCCTTTAGGTAGTCATATTGCCCATATTGGCATCGAAATTACAGACAGTCCCTATGTTGTCGTCAGTATGCGAAAGATGGCACGCATGGGCAAAGAGGTTTATGATGTGCTTGGGGCTGATGGCGAGTATGTGCCATGTGTACATACTGTAGGCTCGCCATTGACTGAAGGGCAAAAAGATGTGGCATGGCCATGCAATGATGATAAATATATCGTACATTTCCCCGAAACTCGTGAAATTTGGTCGTATGGATCAGGCTATGGCGGTAACGCTTTACTTGGTAAAAAATGTCTAGCATTACGCATCGCTTCTGCCATGGGGCGTGAACAAGGTTGGTTGGCTGAACATATGCTCATCTTAGGTGTAACCAACCCACAAGGCAAAAAACATTATATCGCAGCGGCATTCCCATCGGCATGCGGCAAAACAAACTTTGCCATGCTTATTCCACCAGCAGGCTATGAAGGCTGGAAAGTAGAAACGGTTGGCGATGATATTGCATGGATTAAGCCATCTGAAGATGGTAAGCTTTATGCCATCAACCCAGAAGCGGGCTTTTTTGGTGTCGCACCAGGTACCAACACCAAAACCAACTCAAACTGCATGAGTACTTTGGGTTCTGATGTTATCTACACCAATGTCGCTGTCACCGATGATGGTGAAGTTTGGTGGGAAGGTAAAACCAAAGAAACGCCAGCAAATTTGACCAACTGGAAGCGTGAGCCACACACAGGTGCAGAGCGTGCCGCTCATGCCAATGCACGCTTTACCGTTTCTGCAAAACAATGCCCGTCCATCGATCCACAATGGGAAAACCCCGAAGGTGTACCAATTTCTGCCTTTATCTTTGGCGGTCGTCGTGCAGATACTGTGCCTTTGGTATCAGAAGCATTTGATTGGGTAGATGGTGTTTATAAAGCGGCAACCATGGGTTCTGAAACCACCGCCGCCGCTACAGGTCAACAAGGTGTTGTACGCCGTGATCCATTTGCAATGTTACCATTTACTGGCTATAACATGGCAGACTACTTCAACCATTGGCTACAAATGGGTGAAAATCTTGGCAAAAAAGCCAAGGCGGCAGGCAACCAGTTGCCAAAAATGTTCAAAGTCAACTGGTTCCGCCGTGATACAAATGGTGACTTTGTATGGCCTGGTTTTGGTCAGAACATGCGTGTTCTGCAATGGATCATCGAACGCTGTGAAGGTACTGCTAACGCTGTCCGCACTCCGATTGGCTTAGTGCCAACCTATGATGATATCAATTGGGATCAGTCTGATTTTACCAAAGCACAATATGAGCTTGTCACCAGTCAAGACAAAGATGCTTGGATCAAAGAGCTTGAGAGCCATGCTGAACTTTTTGACAAGCTGGGTGAGCGTATGCCAACAGCACTCAAAGCACATAATGCCAAACTTAAAGCTGACATTGAGCAGGCATAAATGCCATCAGTGGCAATTTCCATATAAAAAAGCGGAAAATCAGTTTTCCGCTTTTTTATATGCTAAATGATAAAACCGTGAATAACAAGCTGATTAAACAACAAGCAACCAGCTTTAAAAAAGTTGGTTGCTTGTTGTTTTAAGACCTTGTATAAATTATTTATTTGGAACAGTCAAAACCTGCCCAATACGCAAATCGGCAGTAGGTTCTAAGTTATTCATTTTGGCAAGCTCTTGGGTACTAATACCATAGCGTCGTGCCAAAGCGATAAGCCCATCGCCTGCTTTGACGGTGTATGTCGTCGTTAGCTTGGGGACTTTTAAAGTTTGACCAATACGCAAATTGGCATTGGAAGCCAAACCATTTGCTGTCGCCAAATCACCGATTGCTACGCCAAAACGATTGGAGAGCATGGTTAGGCTGTCACCAGATCTGACGGTATAATTTTCAGTGATACCAATATTTGTATTAGCAGGCGTGCGTGTCGAATTATTTTTGGTATTTCCCAAACGAGATGGTGTGCTACTTTCAGCCTTGGCATCGCTGGGCAATTTGAGTGTTTGACCAATTAAGACACCATCTGTGACACTTAAGCCATTTTCTTTGGCTAAGGCGTGTAAACTGATGTTATATCTGCGAGCGATGGCAGTTAAGCTTTCACCTGATTGAACGCGATGTGTGGCGGTGCTTTGAGTGCTTTGATTATTTTTAGTAGACTGGGTGGCTTGTGATGTCTGTTGGGCTGATACTGGTTGGCGTTTGACTTTACCAGCGACAAGCCATAGCCTTTGACCAATCAAGATATGTGCATCATTCGCCAAATTATTATAACTGGCAAGCTGACCGACCGTTAATCCATGAGTAGCCGCAACCGATGTTAGGCTATCACCAGCACGCACGGTGTAGCTTTCGGGTTTATTCACTGATGGCGAGCTGGATGTATTAGCCATTGTGGTATTGGCTGTTTTGGCATCGCTGGGCAATTTGAGTGTTTGACCAATTAAGACACCATCTGTGACACTTAAGCCATTTTCTTTGGCTAAGGCGTGTAAACTGATGTTGTATTTGCGAGCGATGGCGGTTAAGCTTTCGCCAGCAGATACTTTATGGGTTGCTGAATTGGTATTGGCGGTTGATGTGCTTTGGCGAGATGGTGTTTGTGCTGATACTGGTTGGCGTTTGACTTTACCAGCGACAAGCCATAGCCTTTGACCAATCAAGATATGTGCATCATTCGCCAAATTATTATAACTGGCAAGCTGACCGACCGTTAATCCATGAGTAGCCGCAACCGATGTTAGGCTATCACCAGCACGCACGGTGTAGCTTTCAGGTTTTGGCTTGGGTCTTGATGCAGGTTCAGGACGAGGCCGACTTGGTGGCGGTGGGACTAAGACAGGTGGCGATGAGACGACTGGTATCGAAGCTGTGACAGGTGGAAGCTGAGGCTTGGGCTGAGAGATTGGTTCAGGAGTAGGACTGACCACTGTTATTTGTACAGGCTGAGCAGGCGGTGTTACAGCTACTTGCACAGGCTGAGTGGGCTGCTGTGCTACAGCTTGAGTTTTTGGCCCATCTGCAAAACTCAACATTTTAGTCTCACCACGAGCATCCAAAACCGACTGACCAGTTTGTACCGCATTTAGCTGAATATTGCCATCTTGAGGGCTAATTGCAGGCACTTCAGGACTGGTTTTTTGAATTTCTGCTGCAATCAAATTTATCTCAGATTTTGATAAAGCTGGTTCTTGCACAATGGGATTATTTGGTGTAACTTGTGCGATGGTGGTTGGTAGTGTATTGGCTGCGATTAATTCTTGTTGAGAGCTGGTGTTGGCTGTAGCACCAGACTTAGGTACCACATAGGTGATGCTCTGGGCAGGTGCTGTTGCGATATAATCGCCACCAAATCCATAGCCTTTTAAAGAAGCCAGCTGATTATCGATTTGGTTCGGCAAACTGTCAGGAATGACGATACGATTTGGACCAATCTCATCCACGGTAAAATTTAACAGTGCAGGATTTAATAAACGAAGCTCGCTGACTGACAAACCTGTCACTGTGGCAACCTCAGATAGGCTGACACCATAATTCACTGGCACTGTTCTAAAATGACTGTGGTTAGCGATGGCGGGTAAATTGATGCCATAAGTATTTGGCGACCTCACAATTTGAGCGACTGCTAAGAATCTTGGTACATAGTTCATGGTTTCAGTCGGTAGCTTAAGCGACCAATAATCTGTTGGCAATCCTTGATCTTGGTTGGCTTTGATGGCGCGCGAAACTCGCCCAGGCCCTGCATTATAAGCCGCCAAAGCCAGCTCCCAAGAACCAAATTGGTTATACAAACTTGTTAAAAAGTCATAAGCGGCACGCGTTGATTCAATGACATCACGGCGACCATCATATGTGGCACTTTGGTTCAAGCCATAAATTCGACCTGTGCTAGGAATAAATTGCCAAAGACCAGCGGCGGCGGCATTACTGGTCGCTGTTGGGTCATATGAGCTTTCAATGATTGGCAAAAGTGCCAATTCAGAGGGAATGCCACGGCGTTCAGCTTCGGCGACCGTATGATGTAGGTAGCGAGAAGCACGCGCAGTCAAGCGATCTAAATAGGTTTGGCGAGTATAAAACCATGATTTTTGAGCTTCAATGCGTGCATTGGTCATCTCATTAATGCGATAACCACGGCGAACCCGATCCCATAAATTACCATAGCGTTGAATCGCCAGTTCATCACCCTCCACCATGCTCATATCAGTCGCTTGTAATAACGCTTCTAATGCATCAAGCATCTGAACATCCAAAACATCTACATCTGCACCAGTCTTAGTATTACCCAAATTAGTATTACCTGACGAGATATTAATCTGCTGACTGGGCTTAGCTTGAGGTATGGGTTTTGGGGTTTGGCTAACAGGTTTAGCAGGTGTGCCTGTGCTACTACAAGCAACCAAAATACAAGATGAAATGGCAAGACTGAGCGGCTTTAAAATTTGTGTTGAGATCGAAGATTTGGTGTGTTTTTTCATTGTTATGTCCTTTGGTGGCCTAACTCAGTAATTGTTATCATGGAGGATTGGCAAAATAACCCAACTTGATTTTTGAACGATAATAATGCCTTATTTTGACAAATTTGGCAACCATTTGGATGGCCAATGGGCAATAAAAACCACCGAATTGACCTAAAAACGGTGGTTCATTCAAATTGGTTGATAAACTTGCCTTAATCAACGGTGACTTGTGACACTGATCTTAATAATACGGCATTATTACCAACCTGCGAAAAAGTGGCTCGAGAAGCGGTCTTAATTGTCACAGGCTTACCATCTTGAGTCCAAGTCTCGGTAGTTACAATCTGAGCTCTAGCCTGATTGCCTGTTACTACCACATCTGCCACATTAATACGATAGCGATAATCGCTGGATGTGGCCCAGCTTTTTTGAAGCAGTTGCAAGTAGCCTTCTTTATCCAAGCTGGTCGTTTTGCCACCCCGAGACAATGAAATGATGGCATCATCATCAATCAATCTTGAAATTTGGGCAATATTTTGAGCGTTGGCGGCGCTACTCATACTTGAAGCGTATCGGCTGACATCTTGTTCACTGATTGCATAAGCATTGGTAGTGATTAAGCTTTGTACGCCAATCATACCAATAAATAAGCCAATACTAGCACCTTTACCAAAAGACCTGCCTGTCAATTGAATGGCCGACCGAATCACTGCCGTCAGCATACTTGCGGCAACGGCTTTTCTTAAAACAGAACGGGTGCTGTATTTCATAAACCAACCCTTATACTCAATATACTTATCAATGAATGAATACGCCATGATGTATGACGGAGTAATCTTAAGCCAAAATAACACAGTAAGCTTAAAGTATGATGGCAAATTGTTATATTTTGTTTCATTTAGAAGTTATTTATTAGAGCCAGCCTACTTTTCATCAAACGGTGCATCTTCTTCTAGTTTTGCCCCCAAGCGTGCCATGCGTTTATCCATGAGTTGGCGTGCTAAAATCTGCATATCATCAACACGGTCAAATTCATCAACAATCTCAAGACCAAGCAAGGTTTCTAGCACATCTTCTAAGCTCACCAATCCTTTAACCTCACCAAATTCTCCTACCGCTAAAGCGATGTGAACTTGCTCTTTTAACATCAAATCCAACAAATCAAATAGTTTCATTTTGGCAAATACAAAGTTGATATCACGCCGAAATTGCTTGATGGGTGTATGAATTTCTTGATTTGCCTTAGCGATCAGTAAATCGGATTTTAATATAAACCCTGTGGCATTATCCAAATCTTCATCAAAGATTGGAAAACGAGAAAAAGGTAGTTTGGGATAGCTGGCAAAGACATCGCCTACCGTCATATTTTCATCAAACGCACTAACGACCGAACGAGGCGTCAAAATGTCTTCTACATTAATCATGCCCAATGCCAAAGAGTTTTTGATAATACGAGTTTCCATCTCGCTCATCTGCCCCAAGCTTTCCCCTTGATTGGCAAGTGCCAAAAACTCATGGCGATTAAAACCAATTTCTTGATTGCCACGAGTCAACATGCGTGAAATTTTTTCAGTCACCCAAATAATGGGTAATAATGCCACATTGATTGTACGCACATAATACGCCACAGGCATAGCAAATCGTCGCCAATATACCGTTCCGATGGTTTTTGGGATAATTTCTGTGCCAATCAAAATAATCAAAGTCATCACACCGCTAAATACCCCAAACCATGCATTACCAAAAACGATCACTGCTTGCGCGCCTGCACCAAGCGAACCTAATGTATGGGCAACAGTATTGAGTGTTAAAATTGCTGAAATTGATTTTTCGATGTGGTCAACTTTCACACTCTTAAGCAGTGCCGCTCCTTTGGGATTATCTTCTTCAAGCGTGTCAATATAAGAAGGTGTCATGGTTAACAATGTCGCTTCAGAAATAGAGCATAAAAATGACACGACTAAAGATAAACAAATAAAAAAAATCAATAACGCAAGATTGGTCGGTGTGCCACCAAGCTCAAACGCAGCAAATGCCGTTGAGGGGATAAATATAGCCGCTACTGATACAGTAAAAATAGCGATAGAAACAAAAGACAAATTTGCCAGATTTTGGGTTCTCGGTCGGGGCATAACACTGTAATGTTGTAAAAATTATCGCCCATATTAAGTGAAAATTAAGCGATGTGCAAGTATTGTTTTAAGCGAATTTTATTAAGCAACAGCAACAACACTAAAAATCCATACCAGACCTATAAAAATATGCTATGATATGCGTTATTTTGACTTTTACTTGTGTGATTTGGTTGGATGAATTCATCAAGTAAAGTTTATATTTTTAAATGAGCGGTGGTTTTGGATCATGACCAAAACGATTAACCGTCTTTTGATATTTAGGAGTTATTGATGTTAGACTTGGCCATTACCGCCGCACATGCGTCTACAGGTGCGCCTGCAGGTCAGCAGTCATTATTGATGAATTTGCTCATTCCTGTTGCTTTTTTTGCAATTTTTTATTTTTTAATCATTCGTCCACAATCTAAACGCAACAAGCAACACAAAGCCATGGTTGATGGCTTGACTGTTGGTAATGAAGTTGTCTTTGCTGGTGGTTTGATTGGCCGTATTAAAAAGGTTGAGGGTGATTATGCTGTCATCACATTGAATCATTCAACAGAGGTTAAGATTCAGCGTGCAAGCGTAGTCATGGTACTGCCTACAGGCACCATTGACAATATCTAATCCATCCTAAGCCCAAGCAATGATTTGGATAAATCAATCAAGTTGCTTGGGTCGGTCTTTTTCGCAACGTGATGGGGTTGACCCATTATCTTGCTCTATCTAATTAATAAGAATACTCTATGCACTACCCTGCTTGGAAATATATATTAATTGTTGTGGTGCTATTTATCTCTGGCATCTACGCATTACCCAACCTATACCCTGATGAGCCTGCTGTGCAAATTACAGGCGCGAGTGCAGGCACACAATTAACTCAAGATGTGCTAACACAAGCTGAAGGTCTGCTGACACAGGCAGGATTAAATCACCATAATGGTCGCTTTGAAAATAACAGCGCATTACTTCGTTTATCAAATGCTGAAGATCAGCTTAAGGCACAAGAAGTGCTGCGCCGAGACTTGGGCGAACAGTATGTAGTCGCACTCAATTTGGCACAAACCACCCCTGAATGGCTGCGTAATTTGGGTGCAGCTCCCATGAAATTGGGCTTAGATTTGCGTGGTGGTGTGAGATTTGTGTTAGAAGTTGATATGGCAAAAGCACTTGAACAGCGTCTTGCAACTGCCAGTCAAGATGTACGCCGTACACTGCGTGGTGAGCAAATCCCTGTTCAAAGCCTGCGTATCACTGATAATGGCATGGTGCTTACCTTTATAAATACAGATGATCGTGGACGTGCTCAATCTATCCTACAAAATCAAGTGGGTGCAGACTTTGCATTACGCCCCTTTGCTGATACTGAAGGTGCGGCACTTGAGCTGACTTATACTGATGCCAAAATTCAAGAGATTAATGAATATGCTGTTGGTCAAAACTTAACCACACTAAGAAATCGTATCAATGAGCTTGGCGTGGCTGAAGCATTGGTACAATCTCAAGGCACCAACCGCATCGTCGTTGAACTGCCTGGTGTACAAGACACCGCAGAAGCCAAACGGGTTTTGGGTCGTACCGCCAATCTTGAGTTTCGCATGGTGAGCGAACACGATATGAATTATGCAGGCGGTATTCCACCTGCAGGTACCGAAGCTTTTGCATTTGGTTCTTTGGACGGTCAGCCCATGTTGCTTGAACGCCAAACCATCATCACAGGCGAGCGTGTTCAAGGGGCACAGTCGGGTTTGGATGAGAATGGACGCCCACAGGTAAATATTACCCTAGATACAGCAGGCGGCAGACTCATGCAAAATGCCACACGCACTGCTGTGGGCAAGCAGATGGCCGTGCTATTTATTGAAAATAAGCAAAAGGTCAGCTTCCAAGAAGATTCATCAACTGGCGAGCTTGTTGAGGTGCGTACACCTTATACCGAGTCACGCATTATTAACCGTGCTACCATTCAGGCGGTACTTGGTTCTTCATTTGTGATCACAGGCTTAGATTCAGATGCAGAAGCAGGCGAGCTTGCGTTACTGTTACGCTCAGGCGCGTTAGCGGCACCGATGTACTTTGTTGAAGAGCGAACCATTGGCCCATCTTTGGGTCAAGATAATATCGATAAAGGATTATTCTCTACACAGGTTGGCTATCTGTTGGTATTTTTATGGATGATTGTGTTTTATCGTGCATTTGGTGTGATTGCAAATATTGCTTTAGCCTTTAATGTCATTATCATGGTTGCCATTATGTCCATTTTAGGATCATCGCTCACCCTACCTGGTATTGCTGGGATTGTGTTGACCATTGGTATGGCGGTTGATGCCAATGTGCTAATTTTTGAGCGTATTCGTGAAGAGCTTGCCAATGGTACTCGTGCAAAATCCGCCATTGTGGCAGGTTTTGATCGTGCATTTAGCTCAATTTTTGATGCCAATATCACCACGCTATTAATTGCATTTATCTTATTTGCCATCGGAACAGGACCAATCAAAGGTTTTGCAATCACGCTTGCAATTGGTATTATCAGTTCTTTGTTTACTGCGATTTTAGTCACTCGTGCCATGATTCAAATTTGGTATGGTCATCGCAAAAACTTAACCAAACTTAGCATCGGTTAGGAGTTAAAAATGAATAATGAAAATAACCCTATCGACCCAAATGCAGCACAGCCACCACGCCGTCGCCGTGTGCCGCGTCGTGATGGTAAAGGTGCCAATGCTGCCACAAATCAAGATGCTCTTGCCGATCAATCATTGATTGCCGACGCTGGTGATGAAGCTGCCGAAAAAGCCGGTGGTGTCAAACTCATCGCTAATCAGCGTATCATTCCTTTTATGAAGCTTGAAAAGCCCATGATAGTATTTTCGGTATTGTCTATACTCATAGGGCTGATAGCAATCATTGTCAAGGGTTTAAACTTTGGTTTGGATTTTACAGGTGGTGTGTCAGCCAATGTCGCTTATGAACAGCCTGTTGAGCAAGCACAAGTCATTAAAGCATTGGCTGACAATGGCTTTAATGATGCGGTTGCCCAATACCTAGGAACTCGCCAAGAGCTTTTGGTACGCTTACCGCCCCAAGATGGCTCAGCTGAAAATCTAAGTGCTTCTTTGGATCAGATTCTTAATTTTCCAAATAATCCATCAACCATTGATAGCATTAGCATTATCGGCAGCCAACTGGGCAATGAAATTTACCTAAATTCACTGCTTGCGATGTCTGTTGCACTTGGTATGATGCTCATTTATGTTGCAACACGATTCCAGTTCAAGCTGGCTTTGGGTGCCGTACTTGCTTTATTTCATGATGTGATTATCGTTGTTGGTATTTTTGCCATTATGGGCTGGCCATTTGACTTGACGGTTTTGGCAGCTGTATTGGCTTTGATTGGCTATTCGGTGAATGATACAATCGTTGTTTATGATCGTATTCGTGAGAATTTTCGCCGAGTGCGTGGTTTAACACCCCGTCAGGTGCTTGATTTATCACTGACAGAAACCTTAAGACGAACCATTATGACTGTCGGTACGGTGTTTGTTGTGGTTGTTGCCATGCTGTTCTTAGGTGGTGATGGTCTGTATTGGTTCTCTGTGGCGTTATTTATCGGTCTGATTGCTGGTACATATTCTTCCATTTATGTTGCAAGCTCTATTCCGCTGATGATGGGCCTATCAAGAGAGGACTTTGTGGTTAAAGTCAAACCTGAATTTGAAGAAGAAGTGGTCGTTTTTGCTGACCCCAATCTTCAAAATAGCAAAGATTAACTTGCCAATACTTGCCTGTATCACAATCAAAGGTAGCCATAAAATTTAATCATAAAAAAATGCCCAAAGGTTAGCGTCTAACTTTTGGGGCAGTTCAAAAAAAACCAAAAGCCACCCAAATAACAGTTTTGGGTGGCTTTTGCTATTCAGCCAAATGATTAGCCAATCAAAGTTACTGGCGATAAGCCAATTCAGTTAAAATGGTTTCAGCATCGCTCCATCGGTTTGCACTGTTTGATGCACCCAATAAAACAACAATGGCTGGGCGATTGTTAATGTTAGTTTCCATCACAACACTATAACCAGCTTCACGAATATAGCCTGTTTTTTGGACACCAATTGGGTAAGCACCTTCTCGTACTAGGCGATTGGTATTATTGCCTTTATAGATACGGTCGCCACTGCCATAATTGGCGATATAAAAATCATAATGTGGTGCTGTGGAAAAATTACGGATACTGTGATAGCGTGGACTACTATTGACCGCTTTCATCATGATTAATAAATCATTGGCTGATGACATATTGCGTGGATCTAAACCTGAAGAATCACTAAATTTCGTTTGATACATGCCCAAATCATACGCCTTTTGGTTCATTGCAGCAATAAAAGCATCATATCCACCGGGGTAAGTGC
The DNA here is from genome assembly GCF_001809255.1 of Moraxella sp. HMSC061H09. NCBI lineage: Bacteria > Pseudomonadati > Pseudomonadota > Gammaproteobacteria > Moraxellales > Moraxellaceae > Moraxella > Moraxella sp. HMSC061H09. The sequence goes on along the minus strand of NZ_KV796856.1, from coordinate 98,601 downwards.
GTGCCAATGCTTTGGCAGCAGGGTTTTCAGAACGCATGAGCATCATCAAAGTAAACTCAGATCGTGTCATGCGGTCACCAGCTTTTAGGCGTGTGCTTGCTTGTTTTGCACCAATCAAGTCAGAGGCAATCAAAGTAATTTCTTCACGCATATCAAGCTCAGCATCCAAAATGACCATGGCGGTCATGACTTTACTGATAGAAGCTATTGAGCGTTGAACATCTGCATTCTTACCATAAATGAGCTTGCCATCTTGTAAATCATAGACCAAAACCGCTGCCGATCGTGTACTGATGGGCAACGCATAAAAACTATTTGTATAGCTGTTTTGGTCATTTAAGATGGCTGTTTGGGCGTTTAAGGTGGTGGTGTAAGCGGTTGTTTGGGTTTTGGTGCTTGAGATGACTTGTGGTTGAATATTCAGTTGGGTTTGTGCATAGCCTTCTTGTGACACCACATGCTCTTGGGGTGCTTGTGGTACTGCCTGCACGCTCACATTTGTCGTTGTGGTTACTTGGGCTGTCGGTTCAACATACACAGATTGAGAGGTGATTACCTGAGCAGGTTGCACATAAGTGGGCTGTACTGTTATACGCTGCTGACTGTTATCAACCGAAAATGCGTGTGCTTGATGAGCACCAGTGGTCATCGCAAGTAACATTGCCAAATGATGGCTATTTTGCTTGATGAATTTCATGAATTATCCCCTTTTTCAGATACTTTGTATTTTATCATAAAAATGATGAAAGTTTTTCTTGTGTAACAATTTTCATTCATCTGATACACCAATCATAGCCATTTTATTAACATATCACACATTTTAAGCTCTCAAGAGTAAGACTTATCAAGCATACAAACGCCCTATTGGCACTATGTCAACTTGGGTGATAAGCGTGTAATGGTCAATCCTGTTATCCCAAAAAACAGTGTCAATAAAAAGCACCAATAACAAAAAAATGCATACGGCACATACTCAATCACTGGCATCCCAAAAGTCCCAGCCAAAAACCCACCATAGACACCCCATGGCACTAAAGGATTAATCACCGTGCCTGCATCTTCAATGGTGCGTGATAGATTAATTGGATGCAAACCCAATCGCTGATATTCTGGTAAAAAGGCATTGCCTGATAATAATAAACTCAGATATTGTTCACCCACCAAAACATTAATGCCAAGTGAGGTAAATGCTGCGGCTGCCACGCCACGACTGGCATGGGTTAATAAATGACGCATGCCATCTAATAATGCTGGCAAGATACCCAATCCTTGCAAAAGCCCACCCAAAGACAATGCCAAAATAACCAACAGTTGACTAAAAAACATACTTTGTAAGCCGCCCCGTGATACCATTTTTGCCACATCACCCAATGCCAGCTCTTCTGCTGGCGTATATCCAGCAAAAAACCATCCACCCAAATCGGTCAAACTTGGGCTTGAATGTGTGTAGGTAATCATCAGTGCTGTTATGATGGTTGCAATAATGGTATAGATAGCATTGACTCGTAAAATGGCCAAAATGACAAGAACAGCAAAAGGTATTAATGAAAAACCATGCACTAAGCCACTGCTAAAAAGTTGCTCTTTGAGTATGGCAATGCCTGCAAGGTCGCTGATGGTATTGGTGGCTGATAAATACCAAAAAATTATGGCCGTGATGACCCAAGCAGGCACGGTAGTATACATCATATTTTTAATGTGGTCGAATAAATCAACGCCAACAAGTGAGGCGGCGATACTCGTTGTATCTGATAAAGGTGACATCTTATCACCAAATAACGCACCAGAGATGACAGCACCAGCCACAATGGCAGGATTTGCTCCAAAAGCGGTTGCCATACCCAAAAACGCAACGCCCACGGTTGCACAAGTGGTAAATCCACTGCCTAAGGCGATGCCCACAACCGATGATAAAATAAATGCCGACAGATAAAATACCTTGGCTGATAATATCTCAAATCCATAATAAATCAATGTTGGGATTGCCCCTGACATCATCAAAGCAGAAACCAAAAGACCGATGAAAGAAAATAAATAAATCGCACCCATTGCCGATCCCACACTGCCAATCATGCATGCTTGCATTTGCTCAAATTTGAGTTTATTTAATAAACCAAAAAATAACAGTGCTGCAATCACAACCAATAAAGACAAATGCGGTACCCAGCTCCAAGCAATCATCGTCAGACCAAGTAGTGCAACCAGAACACCTGCAATAGCAACCGCTTTGATGGGTCGCATGGTTAATAATGTATCTGAATTCATAAATAATCCCTAAAAATCACACAATACAGTATAAAATACCCATATCTGTGCTTGTTCCATCAATGGTATCATTTTAAAAACTTTGTTACCATCACTTGTATTTAAAAATAATATCCAAGTATCATCAAATCAAAACATGATACAAAAGATAACCAGTTGATATTTTTATATTAAACTTATACCTCTATTTCAAATGATAAAAAATGATAAAATAGGATATGCCAACCATGTATCATATCCTATTTTTAAGACATTTAAAAAATAAAGACAAGATTTTTTATAGGTCGGTACACCCATTCATTTCGTTAAATTTTTAAAGCACCACGGCGAATTTGGTCTCGTTCAAGTGATTCAAATAATGCTTTAAAATTACCTTCACCAAATCCTTCTCGATAATCCCCTTTACGCTGAATAAACTCAAAAAATACGGGCCCAAGTGCTGTTTCTGAAAAAATTTGTAACAATAATCTTGGGTGGCTGTTTTGTGTTGTCCCATCAAGTAAGATACCTTGAGTTTTCAGAGAATCGACATGCTCACCATAATTGGGTAAGCGTTCATCTAGCATCTCATAATAAGTATCATTGGGTGCTGTCATCAAAGGTACGCCTGCTGCTTTTAACTGATCAATCGCATCGGTCAAATTATCAGTTAATAGTGCAATATGCTGAATGCCCTCACCGCCAAATGCCATCAAATATTCTTCAATCTGACCGCCACCTTGTTTAGATTCTTCATTTAAAGGAATGCGAATCAGCCCATCGGGTGCTGTCATAGCACGACTTGTCAGCCCTGTATATTAACCTTTAATATCAAAATAGCGTATTTCTTAGAAGTTAAACAGTTTTTCATAAAACCCTGCCCAATAATCCATGCGTCCAAGATAAACATTATGCGTTAAATGGTCAATGACCTTAAAACCATAACCCACAGGATTAATATCAACCCCATCAATGAACTCAAAATCAATGTCATAAATTGATTTGCCTTCATCAAATCGGTCAATTAAATACAGTGGTGCACCACCAATACCACGAATGGCAGGCAAGCGAAGCTCCATCACCGAAGTTGGTATCTCAACAGGCTTAGCACCCAGCTCAATGGCTCGATGATAAGCATACTGTGCATCACGCACACGAAACGCCATACCGCACGCAGATGGTCCATGTTCTTGAGCAAAATACATTGCTTCTGAATTTGGCTCACGATTGACCATAAAATTAATTCCCCCTTGGCGATATAATAAGACATCTTTTGAGCGATGTTTGGCAACCAGGCTAAAACCCATTTTTTCAAATAATGGCTCAAGTAAATTTGGGGTTGGACTTGCAAATTCCACAAATTCAAAACCGCACAATCCCATTGGGTTTTCAAATAAATCTGCCATAAAATACTCCGTGTTTGGCTGGTGATATTTTTGATAAATGATGCTTGCTAATATGCTGATACTTATCATAAAATAAGTCAATACAGCGTACAAATGGAATTTTTATTATACTTATTGGATACTCCTATGAATATTACTTTTCGCCAGCTTAGAGCATTTGCCAGCATCGCACGACATCACAGTTTTAGTAAAGCTGCAACCGAATTGCATTTGACACAATCATCGCTGAGCGGCTTGATTAAAGAGATGGAAAAAACAGCTGGATACTCGATTGTTTGACCGTACAACACGGCAAATTCATTTGACTGAATCTGGTGAACGGTTTTGCCCCATGCCAATAAGGTGCTTAACGATATGCAACTTATGCGTCATGAGGTCAATGATTTACAAGACTTTCATCAAGGTAAAGTGCGTATTGCAGCACCTCAGCAACTGTCAGCATTCTCGATACCGAGGCTAATTCGCTTGTTTAAAGAAGCGTATCCTGATATTCAAGTCACTTTAATTGATTGCTCAATTGAAGAGGTGGCAAGTCATGTGCAAATGCTAGATGCGGATATTGGGCTTGGACCTGATCTTTTGCATAGTAATGATCTGATACAAACCAAACTGTTTCGGTCGTCTTTTGGGTTGGTGGTGCGTGCAGATCACCCCCTGGCAGATTCAAAGGTTTTGACATGGCAAGATTTGAGCGAAGGTGATTTGATTACCGTGCAAGCACCGTTTGCCGATCATATTCGTGAAAAGTTGACTTTGGATATCTGCACACGCCTATTTCGTAGTGATTACCAAGTTAACTTTTTATCAACGGCTTTGGGCATGGTTAAAGAAGGCTTGGGGATTACCATGACACTTGGCTATGCCAAAACTTGGGTAGACGAGCAAGGTTTGGTCATGATTCCGATTCATGAGCCACAGATTGGGTATGAATTTTTACTGTACAAGCACCGCCAGCGTAGCCAAACGCCAGCGATGAAAAGCTTTGAAAACTTTTTGGTCAAAGCCGCCAAAGATTGGCTGCTGCATATTTAAAAATCTGCTGATACTTATTAAACGCATTCTATTAAGTTTGGCCGTGTCAAAATATTTAAAATGGGTGGAAACATGATATTTATTTTATCCTTTTTATCATATTTCATCCATAAAAAACCCTGCATAATGCAGGGTTTAAAAACTTAATTAAATTAATTCTTAAAGTGCGCTTCAAGTACTTCAATGCACTTTTGTGCCTTGACCGTTGTTTGTTCTTTTGAGATGGTGACAGCGCTCAAAGTCAGTATGGGCAAACTGTGATTTGGTAGGATCTTAACAACTTTACCTGACTCAAGCAACGCCTTAGCATCAACAGCATTGGTCTTGGCAATACCATAGCCCTCGGCAGCCAAGTTTAATGCGATGGCATGATTGTTGGTGATGATTCTTGAGCTTACTCGTACAGACTGCTTACCGTTTGCATCTTTAAACTCGATGCTTTCGCTTGGTTTTTCGCCACAAATAATCATCGTATGCGTTGCCAATGCCTTAACATTTTCTACATCGCCGTGATTTTTGATATATTCTGGTGAAGCAATCAGCATTTGCTCGACAGTCTTTAGGGCGATGCCTTGAGCTTGTTCACTCAATAATAAAGCCACATCAACACGATCTTCAATCATATCCAAATTGTCTCGTGAGATGATATTCAATGATAAATTATCATGCTCAACCAACCAATCAGATAAGGCAGGCAGTAAATAAGCCTTAGCAAGCTCTGGGGTGGTCGCAATACGCAGACTGCCTGAAAGCTCATCTTTTAGCTGAATAACACTGTCACGCCCTTGTTCGGCTGCTTTTACCATTTGAGTGGCTGATGAATACAGACTTTCGCCAGCTTCGGTTAGACTTAGCTTACGGGTTGAGCGATGTAGCAAAGAGACGCCCAAATCATTTTCCAAAGAGCGAATTTGCTGACTTACAGCACTCGTTGTAATGCCAAGCTCTTTGGCTGCACCACTAAATGAACCGTGACGAACGACGCTTGAAAAAACCGCCATACCTCGTAAATTATCCAACATATTTACCTCAAATTATTTAGTTTTATTTAATTAATTTAAATGATTTGAATTTAATAAAAAGCAAATCATAATAGAATTTTAATAAATTTTAATATTATGTTATTAAAATAATGACTAATCAGTCATTTTTAGCATAATTTTATCGTCAAAAAGTCATTATTAAGTTATGATTTGCTTGGTGTTGGACATACAATGCCAAATCCTTTAAATTAAAGATAATTTAATAAGACTCTCAAAAATTATGGTTACCAACTATAAAGGAATTTTAATTTGTTAGCAAGAGATTGTTCAGAAAAAATGTATCTCATTGTAATATTTTTTGCATAACCTTAACAGCTTTTGCGTAACTTTAACAACCCAATGATTGGGCAATATTTGCTTAATATTTTTAAGTTTTTGGGATATATGCCATCATCAGGTATGGAAAAATGTGCTTTATTCACCAAAATTTTAGTCAATAAGTAACTTAGATTGATTGAGCACTGAAGTGCCATCATCGATGATAAAACCACCTTGCCAAAGTGTTTGAAAAACTGGGCTATCAACCAGCTGATGTTGAGCCTGCATCTGCACTTGACGATGACGATCAGATAAGCGAGATTTTGGCACTTCTAACGCACAATCCACCAGTACAGGCTCTAAAGACAGTTTAATTTGTGGGTAATGCTCTAAAAATTTGGCGTGCAAATTCTCAAAACTGGATTGAACTTGAGAGTTAATCTCGGCAACCAATAAACGGCTTTCGCCAGCGATATCACCTGCCATCACACTTGTACTCATCAAGGCAAGTTCATCAGGTGCAAAATGCCCTTCTTCACGTGCCAAATGTACCCAATAGTCCCATTTTTCACTTGTCCAGCCCCCCTCAAGCTCAATTGGAGTTGGCTTTAGCTGCTCAAGCATTTGGGCTTTGGTCATCGGTTGACTGGGCAGGTGTGCCAAAGGCTTTGACGGATTAATATGGTCAAAATGACTGATGGGCTGTTGATCCAAATTGTGTGAAGCTGGCTGATGAGCTGTCAGATCTGCTTGATGTGGTGCTTTTTTATTACTATCAACCTTAGCCAATGCCGCTACTGTAACTGCTGGGACTGACTGCAAATCTTCAGTAAAATCAGCTGTAAGCTCATCGGTATCACTACTATCCGACATAACCGCAAGTGATGGTTCGGTGGCCATTTGGGTGAGTGTATCATGATCACTTGGCGAATCTTCATCAGTTTGCAACAGTTCAGGTGGATCAGACTGGGGCTGTTTTACCCAAAAATTTTCCTCAGATACGGTCAAATTGACGGCTATATTGGTAGATTGTGCTTGATCGGTATGAGCAAATTGGTTAGTATCTTGACCATCTTTTGTATTTACATTGTCATTGTCTAATTGATCTAAGATTAACTCAGTGCCTATCTGTGATGCCAAATCATTCAAATCATCTTGCTTGTCGCTATCAAAATGACTATCGGTAGATAACGCATTAATTTCACCAGCAGCACAGGCTTGATCTTTTAGACCGTCAACGATATCATCAGGCATGTTATTGTGGTTGTCAGCATCCTCTGGCTGCTTTGCTGGCGTATCATTTAAAACAGTCACCTGTCCTTCTGCCAGCGGTCGAAATGCCAACAACCTTAAGATACCCATCTCTAAAGCCTGCATTGGCGTACTTGCCAAGCGAATGCCGTCTCGGCTTTTGATTAAAATTTCATAATACAGTTGCAAGATATCCGAGCTGATGGCAGATGATAAGCGTTTAATTTGATGTGCTTGTTCATCATTCATATCCAAAGGGATATCAGGCAACACCTGCATGAGTGCCATTTGATGAATGCAGTCAATGAGTTCGTCAAAGATTGCAGTAGCATCGACCATTTTATCACGCATATTGGTGATAAGTTGGCTGATTGCCATTCGATCATCGTGGTAAATTGTCTCAATAATCTCAAGCACATCAGTACGATTTACCAATCCAAGCATCGATAAGACCGTATCTGTTTGAATCTGACCACCACCAAAGGCAATCGCTTGATCGGTCAGCGACAGTGCGTCACGCACCGAACCCTTTGCCGCACTTGCCAATTGCCATAAGGCATTTTCTGTAAAAGGGATTTTTTCTGCATCTAATACTTTGGCTAAGTGATCAGACAAACAAGCCTGCGGTAGTGGACGCAGAACAAATTGCAGGCAGCGTGAAATGATCGTAATGGGAAGTTTTTGGGGGTCGGTAGTTGCAAATACAAATTTGACATAGTCTGGTGGCTCTTCTAAAGTCTTCAGCAGTGCATTAAAAGAATGCGTAGATAGCATATGCACTTCATCAATCAAATAGACTTTATAACGACCTTGTACAGGTGGATAAGGGACATTTTCAAGCAGCTCTCTGGTATCTTCAACTTTGGTACGAGAAGCTGCATCAATCTCAATCAGATCCAAAAATCGCCCTTGATCAATGCTAATACAAGTATCGCATACACCGCAAGGCTGACTTGTCATGCCTGTTTCACAGTTTAAGCACTTAGCAAGAATGCGTGCGATGGTCGTTTTACCCACGCCACGAGTTCCAGTGAACAGATACGCATGGTGCAATCTGCCTGTATCAATGGCATTTGACAGTGCTTGGGCAACATGTGATTGACCCAAAAGTTCAGAAAAGTTTTTGGGTCGATATTTTCGGGCTAAGACCTGATATTGCTTATCCATAGGGCAAAGAGGCTTATTTATGACGCATGTGTGGAAATAAAATCACATCACGAATACTGGCAGCGTCAGCAAACAGCATCACAAGACGGTCAATACCAATGCCCTCGCCTGCTGTTGGCGGTAAGCCATATTCAAGTGCCTCAATAAAATCAGCATCATAATGCATGGCTTCATCATCACCAGCATCTTTTTCAGCCACTTGGGCACGGAATCGCTCAGCTTGATCAATTGGATCGTTAAGCTCGCTAAAACCATTGGCAAGCTCACGACCACCAATAAACATCTCAAAGCGATCAGTTACATGTGGATTGGTGTCATTTCGGCGTGCCAAGGGAGAAGTTTCGGCAGGATATTCAGTGATAAAAGTCGGCTGACGCAACTTGGTCTCTACCGTTTCTTCAAAAACGATGGTTTGTAATTTCCCCAGACCAAAACTTGGTTTAACCTCCTGTTTTAATTCATCTTTGACAAATTTTGCCAAAAATTCACGGTCATTGATATCATCGGCACTAAAATCAGAATTGTATTCTAAGATAGCATCAAACATCGTAATTTTCTTAAAAGGACCTTTAAAGCTAAACACTTCACCTTGATACGATACATCAGTCGATCCCAAAATATCCATCGCCAATGTCTCAAGCATACGCTCAGTCAAGGCCATCAAATCCTTATAATCAGCATAAGCTTGATAAAACTCAATCATCGTAAATTCAGGGTTGTGGCGTGTTGAAACCCCTTCATTACGGAAGTTACGGTTAATTTCAAACACACGATCAAAGCCACCAACAACCAATCGCTTAAGATACAGTTCAGGTGCAATACGCAAATAAAGCTGCATATCCAATGCATTATGATGCGTCACAAAAGGGCGTGCAGACGCACCACCTGGAATCACATGCATCATCGGTGTTTCTACTTCCATAAAGCGTTCTTGGGTCAAAAATGCACGGATACCCGCCACTACTTTGGCACGGATGGCAAATGTGTTTCGTGTCTCTTCATTGACCATCAAATCCAAATAACGCTTGCGATATTTGACTTCTGTATCAGTCAAGCCATGAAATTTATCAGGCAATGGGCGTAAAGATTTGGTCAATAACTCAAATGCTTCAAGATGCACATACAAGTCTCCCTTGCCTGAACGCCCAATATAGCCACTTGCCGCCACGATATCACCCAAATCCAATGACTTAATCAGCTCAAGCGTCTCACTTGGTAAGCCTTTACGATCCACATATAACTGAATGCGGTCGGTCATGTCTTGGATCACAATGAACGAGCCACGATTGAGCATCACACGACCTGCAACCTTAGCATATACCTTATCCCCACTTTCAATGGTAGCTTTATCAACGCCATCAAACTGTGCTTGCAAATCACCACAATAGTTCTTGGGCTTAAAGGTATTAGGATAAGCACTTTTGCCTGCTTGCTTGGCTTTTTGTTGTAAGGCGTCCAGTTTTGTACGACGCTGTGCGATTAGCTCATTTTCCGAAATGGCGGCTTCGTTACGCTGTGGTTGATTTTGCGAACTCATAATATACCCAATATGCAATTTTTTAATGTGTGAATTTGATAAAAATTCAATAAAAATATACCAAGTATTGTAACAGATTATTCAAAATCAATCATCAAGATTTTGCCAAATTTTTAGTACCAATCACGATAAATAAATATTTGGCAAGTACCAAAAAACTTGTTATGATGATTAAAGTTCTTCAAAAGTTAAGCTTCGCTAAGTTTAGACGCTAGTTCAGATTAAGGAGATATTTGCATGATTAAATCATTTGGTGTAGATGTGTTTTCTGTTAATAGCCTTAAGTTCATCAGTTTTATCCAGCCAATCATGTGTCAGACCGATACTGTCCTTGATACGCATATTTTATAGATTAAATTTTGCCCAAATGGGTGCGTGATCTGATGGCTTATCCATTGCACGGATATCATAGCTAATGCCTGCTGCCACACAGTCATTTTTTAGAGTATCTGTACATAAAATATGGTCAATGCGTAGCCCACGCTTAGGCGTATCCTCAAATCCTCGTGAGCGATAATCAAACCAGCTAAACTCATCATGACTTTTTGGATAAAACAAGCGATAAGTATCCGTCAAACCTGTAGACATCAGCATCTGATACCACGCACGCTCTTCGGGTAAAAATGAGCAAGTCCCTTTGGCAAGCCATCGCTTGGCATTGGCTGCACCGATGCCCACATCAATATCCTCTGGTGAGATATTCATATCCCCCATGATAATCAGCTCACGACCATCAGCCTGAAGTTCATCAATATAGCGATTGAGATCGGCATAAAATTCACGCTTCATAGGGAATTTGATTTCATGACTGCGGTTTTCACCTTGGGGAAAATATCCGTTTAACACATCGATACTCCGCCCATCAAAATCATAGCGTGCGTGAATCAAGCGGCGTTGTGCGTCATCATGCCCAAAAGGAAAGCCCTTTTGGACAAATGTTGGTGCAATCTTAGACGCCAATGCTACACCGTAATGCGACTTTTGACCAAAAAATTCGACATGATAGCCCAAATCTTGTACCATGTTTACTGGAAAAAGTGCATCATGTACTTTGGTTTCTTGTAAGCCAATAATATCTGCACCCAAAATATCTCTGATTGCCTCAAGTTGATGCGGTCTTGCACGCAGCCCATTAATATTAAAACTGACAAATGTCGTCATTATTTTCTCTTTAAATGTGTATTTTTTGATGATTTGGTATTGTAACAATTTTTGATGAGATTTTGTGAACTTTATACATCCTAAAACGAAATACCAGACACAAACTGGTAAGCGTTTATTAAACAGTGTACAATGATTGGGGGATTGGTTACTTGACCCAATCGTATTGTTTGGATAATTATGGCAAAGTTATGGTAAATTTTCAAAAAACTTATAAGGTGTATATCAATCATACGGATGCTGGCGGTATCGTCTATCATGCCAATCATTTGGTATTTTTTGAAAATTGTCGGCGTGATTGGCTGACGACACTTGGCTATGATGGTTATTTTCTAAGCCTAGATGACGACGCTAATAAAGAATCACGCAAAGCGGTGCATTTTGTGGTAAGTCATGCAGACATTACATATCACACGCCTTTGCTGGTTGATGATGAGCTGGCAGTAACGGTTGATGAGGTGCGTATTAGACCAGCCAGCTTGATGATACATCAAAGTATTTATCGCCCCAATCAAAACAAGCCTGCCACAACAGCGACAATCACTTTAGCTTGTGTCATCAATGACAAAAAAACGATTCGCCCCCACCGTTTGCCCAAAAAATTTGTCCAGACACTGATCAGTGCAACTGCCGTATGATCAGCCGCTACCATTGGCAACTTAAAATAAGTCGCCAGTATAATGTAAGGCATGATTGTCACTCAATGGCTTATTTTCTTACCCAAAATCACAGTGCATTAAGAACCGCCTCACCCATCTCATCACAAGACACAAGCGTCGTGCCATCTTCATAAATATCCGCTGTACGATAGCCTTGCTCTAACACTTTTTGTACCGCCCGCTCAATCTGTACCGCTCGCTGTTCATCATTTAGGCTATATCTGACCAACATGGCAAGCGATAATATGGTCGCCAGTGGATTTGCCTTATCTTGCCCTGCAATGTCAGGGGCAGAGCCATGAGACGGCTCGTACAAACCTTTGCCTGTCTCGTTTAGGCTTGCTGATGGCAACATGCCAATAGAGCCTGTGAGCATAGACGCTTGGTCGGACAAAATATCGCCAAAGATATTGCCTGTAGCAATCACATCAAACTGCTTGGGATTTTTGACCAATTGCATGGCAGCATTATCCACATACATATGACTAAGCTCAACCTCTGGATAGTCTTTGCCAACTTCGGTAAAAATCTGCCGCCAAAGTTCGGTGGTTTCTAACACATTGGCTTTATCCACACTGCACAGTTTGCCACGGCGTTTTTGGGCAGCCTCAAAGGACACTTTGGCAATGCGGCGAATCTCACTTTCGCCATAACGCATGGTATTAAAGCCCTCACGCTCGCCATTGTCAAGGGTTACAATGCCCCGTGGTTCACCAAAATAAATGTCCCCTGTCAATTCTCTGACAATTAAGATATCAAGCCCTGCCACAACCTCAGGTTTTAATGTAGAAGCATCCGCCAGTTCTTTATACAAAATTGCAGGGCGTAAATTGGCAAATAAATTTAAATCCTTGCGAATGGCAAGCAGTCCACGCTCAGGACGCAATGGGCGGTCAAGGTCATCGTACTTAGGCGAACCAACCGCCCCCAATAACACCGCATCAGCTTTTTGTACGATTTCTTGGGTTTGGCTTGGATATGGCAAGCCATAAGTGTCATAGGCTTCACCGCCCAGTTTGGCGTATTTATAGGACACATCAAGCCCTTGCTCAATGAGTTTATCTAACACTTTGACAGCTTGGGCAACAATTTCAGGCCCAATACCATCGCCGTTTAGAATTGCGATTTTTTTGGTCATGATATTTCCTTGTTGAATAAAATCTTAAATATATTCAATCCAATCTTTTTCACCACTGGCATATAATGGGTGTTTTGGCTGTCCTGATTTATTTTTATCAAGACAATAAATTGGCTTATCTTTAACATGGTTTTTTAAGAGTTCAAGCACTTCTTTATCACGCCCTAAATAAGAACCGTCATTACCCCAACAAACCACCACTGCATTAACTTCCGTCAATACGTCTTTAATTCGCTCGTCAGTTAAAGAACCTACCAAATAATCTTTTTCGCCAACTAATTGATTGGGGTCAGTAGCACGATAAGCAAATAAATTCACCATAATTAAACCATCAAAATTTTCACGCTTGGCAAAGCCAATACATCTCGTTAATGTAGGGTCGTCTATTTCTGCATCGGCTATGGAAGGATTTAAACCAATAAAAAGAACAAAATTATTACCGTTATTCCATTGTCTTTTTAATTGGTATCTATATTTACCACACTCTGAAATTTCTGCACTTTTAGTCATAATATTAAGCCCCCAATTCTTTAAACACCCACGGTCTGTCCGCTTTGGATTTTTCTTCAAAAGCTTTAATGTCATCGGCGTGTTGCAAAGTCAAGCCAATATCGTCCAAACCATTTAACAAACAATGCTTACGAAATTCGTCCACGTCAAAAGCATATTCTTTACCGCTTGGGCTGATGACTTTTTGATTTTGTAAATCTACCGTCAGCTGATAACCGACATTGGCAAAACATTCGTTAAATAAGTCATCAACATCGCTTTCGCTTAGCACAACAGGTAACATGCCATTTTTAAAACAGTTATTATAAAAAATATCGGCAAAACTTGGGGCAATCACGGTGCGAAAGCCATATTCTTCCAATGCCCACGGAGCGTGTTCACGGCTAGACCCACAGCCAAAGTTTTTGCGAGCAAGTAAAATGGTTGCCCCAGCATAGCGGGCTTGGTTTAACACAAAATCAGGGTTTTTGGGACGCTTATTAATGTCTTGCCCCAAAAATCCTTCGTCCAAATAACGCAGTTCATCAAATAAATTATCGCCAAAGCCTGTGCGTTTGATGGATTTTAAAAACTGCTTGGGGATAATCAAATCGGTATCCACATTTGAGCGGTCAAGTGGGGCAACGATGCCCTGTTCGGTGGTGTATTTTTCCATGATTGTCTCCAAAAAATGGTTATTTTTAATCAATTAATCCACATGACAGATGCGCCGATGAGCTGATGATTGAAAGACCATTAAAATCAGCTGGCCAACGCTCTTTGATGCCAAACGACTTTTTAACCAGTGATTAGCTGCTCTAAATGATTTTGAGTGCTAAAATGTCCGCACATCCACAAAATGCCCTGCAATTGCCGCTGCTGCTGCCATGATAGGAGATACCAAATGCGTGCGTCCACCATTGCCTTGACGACCTTCAAAGTTGCGGTTGGATGTACTGGCACAATGCTCGCCAGCTTGTAGTTTATCAGCATTCATGGCAAGGCACATAGAACAGCCCGGTTCACGCCATTCAAAGCCTGCATCCATAAAGATTTTATCCAGCCCTTCTTGTTCGGCTTGTGCTTTGACCAGTCCTGAGCCTGCCACAACCATCGCTTGCTTGATGCTTGGAGCGACTTTGTGACCCTTAACAACTTCTGCTGCTGCACGAATGTCCTCGATGCGTGAGTTGGTGCAAGAGCCGATAAACACACGGTCAAGCACAATATCGGACAAGGGCTGTCCTGCTGTCAAGCCCATGTATTGATAAGCTCGCATCCAGTCATTACGCTGCACATCGTCTCGTGCCATATCCAGCGTTGGCACATTTTGCGAAACTGCAATCACCATCTCAGGCGAGGTTCCCCAAGACACTTGTGGCTCAATCTCATCACCGTTTAGCACAACTACCGCATCAAAATGGGCATCATCATCAGAATGTAGTGTGTTCCAATAGGTTACCGCACGCTCCCAATCATCGCCTGTTGGGGCATAAGGTCGGTCTTTGACATAGTCAATGGTCTTATCATCCACCGCCACAAGACCAACCCTAGCACCGCCCTCTATTGCCATATTACACACAGTCATACGCCCCTCAATGGACATATCACAAAACACCTGTCCGCCAAATTCTATGGCATAGCCTGTCCCCCCTGCCGTGCCAATTTTAGCGATGATGGCAAGCACGACATCTTTTGGGGTAACGCCTTTGCCCAATTTGCCATCCACACGCACCAGCATGTTTTTCATTTTTTTGGCAACCAAACATTGGGTCGCAAGCACATGTTCAACCTCTGATGTACCAATGCCATGAGCCAAACAGCCCAATGCCCCATGCGTGGCAGTATGACTATCACCGCACACCACGGTCATACCAGGCAAAGTCAAACCCTGCTCTGGCCCGACCACATGCACGATGCCTTGGCGAATGTCATTGATGCCAAACTGCATGACATTAAAAGATTTACAATTATCATCAAGGGTTTTGACTTGAATGCGAGATGTGTCATCGGCTATTCCTGCCATGCCCTGCTTACGCTCCATAAGTGAGGTGGGTACATTATGGTCAGGGGTTGCGATATTGGCAGACAACCGCCAAGGCGTGCGACCGTTTAGTGCCAAACCTTCAAAGGCCTGAGGCGAGGTCACTTCATGTAAAAGCTGACGGTCAATGTAGATGAGCGATGAACCATCATCACGCTGTCTGACCAAATGGTCATCCCAAAGTTTGTCGTATAAGGTTTTGCCTGCCATTTTATTCTCCAACACTGTCATGGACTGGGTAATTTTGCCATTATAGCATACTTTTAGAATAACAATAATTTATAATTTTTATAAATTTGAAAACTTTTTGGAATTAAAAGTTTGGCCATTAAACTAACCGTAATAATAATCATTCCCTAAAATTTTTATTGCAAAACTTTTTGGAATATATTAAGCTATGATTAATACAGCAATATGCTGACATTTATTGATATGTTGGGTTGAGCGATGAATACCACAAATCTTGCCACTTTTGTTGCAGTTATGCAGACAGGCAGCATCTCTAGTGCTGCCGAAAAGCTTTATATTACGCAACCTGCTGTAAGTAAGCGTATTAAGAATCTTGAAGATGAATTTGGGACGGCGTTGTTTGATACGGTTGGTCGTAGCATTATCCCAACGGCTGCTGCATATGATTTACTACCCTTTGTACGGCGGTGGCTGGATGACTATGAAGCCTGCAAAGCAAGCTTGCAACATGCCAAAGAAGTTGCTTCTGGTCGATTAGTCATTGGCACCAGCCATCATATTGGACTGCATCATCTTGCGCACGTACTCAAACGATTCATTCAGACTTATCCAGCGGTTCAGCTTGAAGTTCGGTTTGTGGATTCTGAAGAAGCTCATAAGGCAGTACTTGAAGGTGAAATTTCTTTGGCTTTTTTGACTCTGCCACCGACTTTTGACAGACGCCTTAATTATCATACCTTATGGAGCGACCCATTATATTTTGTAACAGGTACACTCAGTCCATTGGCTCAAAAATCCAAGGTCAGCTTACTTCAGTTGGCACACTATCCAGCAATTTTACCAGCTGCCAATACATTCACCAGCCAAATTACCTTAGCTGAGTTTGCCAAGCATAATTTGCGTCCTTATGCAACGATGAGCACCAATCCGCTCGAGTCCATTCGTATGCTCGTCTCGGTCGGCTTGGGCTGGTCAGTATTGCCTGAAACGCTGATTAACCAAGATTTGATTAAAATTGATATGGCAGAAAATATCGAACTTCAAAGACATTTAGGCTTAGTCACCAATCCCAATTTGACTCGATCCGCCAGTATGCAAGCGTTATTATCCATGCTATCCATTAATGATTAATAAAAACCAGCCACATGCTTTGGCTGGTTTTTATTAATCATATCGCAATTAGAACCCCGAAAGCTGACGCAGTGCTGCTTTTAGAAGATCAGAAGTATTATTTTTAGCATCAGATTGGGCGTTTTTTATGGCCACTTGTGCTTCTTTTTCCTTATAACCCAAATTCATCAAAGCACTTTCAACCTCAGCAATGATTAACATGGAATTATCGGCAGGGTGATTAAATAAACCCTCTGCTGTCATTGGGTGCATTTCGCCAAACTCATTGAGCTTACCCTTTAAATCAAGCAAAATACGCTGAGCAGTTTTTTTGCCAATGCCCGGTACACGCACCAAAGCTGCATCATAATCTGTTTCAATAGCGTGTTTAATCTCGGCAACGCTTAGGGTTGAAAGCATTGCTAACGCCATTTTAGCACCTACGCCGTTAATTTTGATCAGCTTTCTAAAAATATCACGATCATGACGATCCATAAAACCAAACAAATTTATGGCATCTTCTCGGACATGATGATGTACATAGACAGCGGTCTGAGCGCCAATGGTCAGCTGACAAAAGCTAGGTATGGGCAACTCAATTTCATAACCCACGCCATTTGAGGTCAAAATACAAGCAATAGGTGCATTAAGATACTGCACCTGTCCTGAGATCATACCGATCATTGATAATAATCAACCATTTTTTCTAAGCTGATTGGACGAATCTTGCTTGCGTTACCTGCAGCACCAAAAGCTTCGTAGCGAGCAACACAAATCTCCTCCATTGCCTTCATTGAAGCTGTCAAATATTTGCGTGGATCAAACTCTGCTGGATGGTCGTTCAAAAATTTACGAACCGCACCTGTACTTGCCAAGCGTAAGTCGGTATCGATATTAATTTTACGCACACCGTGCTTGATCGCCTCAACCAATTGCTCAACAGGAACGCCATAAGTTTCGCCAATATTACCACCGTTTTCGTTGATAATTTTTAGCCACTCTTGAGGTACTGAGCTTGAACCATGCATAACGATATGAGTGTTTGGCAAAGCTTCGTGAATTTCTTTGATACGGTCAATCGCCAAAATATCGCCTGTTGGTGGGCGAGTGAATTTGTAAGCACCATGAGAAGTACCGACCGCAATGGCAAGTGCATCCACATTGGTATCGGCAACAAATTGGCGTGCTTCTTCTACAGAAGTTAGTAATTGACTGTGATCCAAGACGCCTTCAGCGCCCACACCATCTTCCTCGCCTGCCATACCAGTTTCAAGACTGCCAAGCACACCAATCTCACCTTCAACAGACACACCACAAGCATGTGCCATCTTAACAACTTCTCTTGTGACGGCAACATTGTACTCATAATCAGCTGGAGTCTTGCCATCTTCACGCAATGATCCATCCATCATGACGGAACTAAATCCCAACTGAATGGAACGCTGACAGACTGCGGGGCTAGTACCATGGTCCTGATGCATAACCACAGGAATATGGGGCCACTCTTCAATCGCCGATAAAATCAAATGACGCAAAAATGGTGCACCAGCATATTTGCGTGCACCTGCCGAAGCTTGTACAATGACAGGAGAGTCTGTCTTATCGGCAGCCATCATGATGGCACGCATTTGCTCTAGGTTATTGACATTAAACGCTGGCAAACCATAGCTATGCTCGCCTGCGTGGTCTAATAATTGGCGTAATGAAACCAATGCCATCATACTCTCCTAAAATAATCAAAAAATATCGGTGAATTATACCATAAGCAAAGATTATACACCAAGTTAATTATACTCAAAAAGCCGATATCAAAGGATAACTTTAAGTATGTGTCGAACAAATTAATACTGTTGGTCTTCAGGTGCTTTGGCTTCGGCAGATTGCTCATTGGCAGTCACTTCGTTAACGGCGGCACCAAGGTTTTTGGCAGCATTAGAAGCTGTTTCTGCAGCATTCTCAACAGCGTTACCTGTCGCCTGTGCTGCCGCTTCTGCTTCCTGGGCGACAACAGTAGCATTTGCTTTGGTATCCTCAGCGACCGATGATGCAGCTTGACTGGCTGAATCTTGAGTTTGTTGACTGCAGGCAGCCAATAAAATAGCAAAAACAGCGGCAGGTAGGATTTTTTTCATGTGTTATTCTCTCTTGTGTGTTTTGAAATGACGAAAGTTGTCAAATATGACTAGTTTAGTCAGCCAACTTGCATTTGACAAGCCCTAAATTTAATAATACAACAAAAAATAATAGAGCTTGTAACAATGCCTTAAGTTTAAATATATTAAATTAATAATTAATCATATGCTAACTTAAGTGCTGCGATTGCAGGTAGGGTTTTGCCCTCTACAAACTCTAAAAAAGCACCGCCGCCTGTGGATAGATAACTGACATCATCTGCTACTTGGTATTTATCAATCGCTGCCAATGTATCGCCACCACCTGCAATGCTAAATCCTGATGAGTCTTTGACAGCCATTGCTAGCACTTGTGTGCCTGTGCCAAATTTATCAACCTCAAAGACGCCCACAGGCCCATTCCATAAAATGGTAGCAGCCTTATGAATATGCTTGGCAATCTCATCGGCACTTGCTTTTGAGATATCCAAAATCATGTCCGTATCATTAAGTTCATCGACAGGCTTAACCGTTGCTGCTGTCCTCTCAAGTGAACCTAAAAAGTCATCAAAATCAATCTCATTTTTGTCAGCCACCACCACTTCAGATGGCAACAAAATATTGGTTTTCTTCATGATTTGTTTAGCGGTATCAATCAAATCAGGCTCATATAATGATGCACCCACATTCACGCCTGTTGCAGCCAAAAAAGTATTGGCGATACCACCGCCAACGACGATACTGTCACATTTTTGAGCAAGGCTTGTCAGTACATCAAGCTTGGTTGAGACTTTGGAGCCGCCAACAATTGCAAGCACTGGTGCGGCAGGATTATCAAGCGCTCGAGACAGAGCGTTTAACTCCTCGGTTAATAAATTACCCGAACAAACCTGCTTGCCTTGCTCAATAGCAGCACGAATGACGCCTTCGGTTGATGCTTGGGCACGGTGTGCAGCACCAAAAGCATCCATCACAAAAATATCACAAAGATTGGCGTAAGCATTTGATAGTTCATCAGAATTTTTCTTCTCGCCAACATTAAAGCGTACATTTTCAAGTAAAACCAATTCGCCTACTGCCACTTCTATGCCATCTAGATACTCGGCCTCAAAGCGTACGGGTGCATCTAAATGCTTTGACAAATAGTCAGCAACAGGTGCCAGCGAATATTTTTGGTCAGGCTCACCCTCGGTTGGCCGGCCCAAATGTGATGCGACTAAGACCGCAGCACCTTTTGCTAAGGCATCTTTTAGGGTTGGTAAAGCGGCTTGTAGTCGCACATCGCTGGCGATGACACCATCTTTAATGGGGACATTCAAGTCCTCACGAATTAACACACGCTTGCCTGCCAAGTCCAACGCTTTCATGGTTAAGATTGCCATAAATATCCTTTGCTTAACTTAAAAATAATTTAAAAAATTTAGATATAAAATCCAAAACCAACAACAAATTATAAATGAAATTTTGGGTCATTGGCAACCATCATATCATCATGAGCAGTGATCGCCAACGGATATCACCGCCCCATCGCTCAGCCGATAAGCCACAAGCTTACCACCCCATACACAACCGCCATCAAGTGCACGCACAAATTTGGTCGCCACCTCAGCGTTTAAAGCTGCCCAATGTCCAAATAAAATGCGTCTTTCTCGTACCACAAACCAAGAAAACCAAGGGCGAAAATCCATTGGCATATCATCTTTTAGTGATTTTTTAAAAGAAAACTCCAATCGCCCTGATTGGGTGCAAAGACGCATCCGAGTAAAGTAGTTGGCGATGGCACACATTCTTTGGTGGCCATTTAAGTCATCTGACCACACTTCGCTTTTTTTACGATAAAGGTTTGGTAATAAACGATCTAACTGTTTTAGGTTGCCCGACAGCTGCTTTTCAAGCTCTTTGGCGTATCCTGCCGCCTCAGTGATGGACCAATTTGGCGGAATGCCTGCATGTGTCAGTACGGTCCTGTCATCTGGAAATACCAAAAGTGGCTGCTGTCGAAGCCAGTTAAGCAGCTCATCACAGTCAGGTGCTTCAAAAATCGGTAGCGTCTTATCTTTTGCTTTGGGGGTTAAGACACCCCGCCAAGTGGCGATTAAGGTAATATCGTGATTGCCAAGCACTGTGCTCAGTGCGTCAATGTCTGATAAGCGTTTTGCCTCCCTAAGTGTGGCAAGCGAATCTTCACCTCGTGCTACAATATCACCTGCAAGCCAAAGTTTATCTTGGGTTTCATCAAAATTTAACGCACTTAATAGCTCATTAAATGCACCAAAGCAGCCTTGTAAGTCACCGATGACATATTGATGGCGGTAGTGTTTTTGTTCTGTATTCATACTCAGCAATGATATGATTAAGGTGATGGCTGACGGTTTTTGACGACCAAATCAGCAAGTAAAACAAACTCATGTACACACAATGTCTCAGGGCGTGCACTTGGATTGATGCCGATTTTTTCAAAATCTGATTCATCTAAAGTCGGTAATAGCCCATTTGCCTTAAAAATTGCTCTTAAAGTCTTACGCCGATGATTAAAGCTTTCACGAACCACCAAAGCAAACACCGACTCATCCATTGCTGTAATGGGCTTGGTTTTATAAGGCGTTAGTCTAAAAACTGCACTGGTAACTTTGGGTGGTGGATTAAATGCCCCTTTGGGGACAGTGAGTAAATAATCCGATTGACAATAATATTGCATAATCACCGATAATCTGCCATATTCTTTTGAATTAGGCTCAGCTGTGATGCGATCAACCACTTCTTTTTGGAGCATAAAGTGCATATCTTTGATCACATCACTAAATTCAAGCAAGCGAAATAAAATCGGTGTAGAAATATTATAAGGCAAATTGCCCACCACCCGAAAAACACCTTTACCAATCTGCTCCGCCAACGCACGATAATTGACATGCATCGCATTATCATTGATGATCGTAAAATCAGAATGACTATTGGCACCAATATTAATCTTCAGCTGAGATGCTAAATCTCGGTCAAGTTCAATCACCGTCATGCCATCAACCTCAGCAAGCAAAGGCTCGGTTAATGCCCCAAGACCTGGCCCAATCTCTAATAAATTATCCTGCCTGTCTAACCGAATAGCGGTCACAACCTGAGAGATGATATGAGTATCGTGTAAAAAATTTTGACCAAAACGCTTACGAGGTGCATGCTTGGCTTGTTGCGGGGACTTTGGGATAATGTGCATAATTAATGATTGAACGCTGAATAAAAATTGTGATCATCATATCATGTTTCGATGATGAGCGTGAAAATTTTCATGATGAATTTTGCAAGTTTATGCCAAATCAAAGTCAGATATTGACATTTTATTGGCATAAAAAATCGCTTGTTTTAGGCTGCTACTAGATGCTCTGCCTGTCCCTGCCAAATCTAACGCCGTGCCATGATCTACCGATGTACGCACATAAGGTAAGCCCAAAGTGATATTGACTGTATCACCAAAACCATGCGACTTAAGTGGTGCAAGACCTTGATCGTGATACATAGCAATCACAGCATCACAGTCCGCCAAGTGCTGCGGTGTAAATAGTGTATCAGCAGGCATGGCATAAGAAATATTAATACCCTCAGCCATCAATACTTTTAAGGCAGGGTTGATAATGCAAATTTCTTCATCACCCAAATGCCCGTCTTCGCCTGCATGTGGATTAAGACCACAAACCAAAATTTTGGGTGATAAAATACCAAATTGTGTCACCAATCCTTGATGAGTAATCCTGATGGTTTCTTGGATTTCATTGGCGGTAATGGCATCAAAGATATCTTTGAGTGGCAAATGTGTTGTTACTAGTGCCACTTTCATCACACGATTAGCAAGCATCATCACGACTTTATGACAGTTTGATTTGTGCATAAAATATTCGGTATGACCGCTAAATATATCGCCATTATCAAGGCAAATGCCTGCTTGAATCATCACAGATTTTTGTATAGGAGCGGTGATGATGGCACGGATTTGATGCATTTTTGCTAACACATGTGCCAAATGTAGTTGCCGCTCTACCATGGCAGCGTTCGCGGTGTTTAATTGACCTGCGATAACTTCATCACAGCAAATTATATTTAAAACAATCACCAAAGGATGATTTTTTGATTGATTTTTTAAATTATCAGTTAACTGACTATCCAGCCAATTTTCTGTGATGTGATCTATTTTGTCAGGCACATCAATCACATAAAAATCAGGTATTTTGCTAAGCTTGCCTACCTTGATAAGTACTTTGGCTCGTGCAATAAATGCCGATTTATCGGCAGTGATCAGCCAAATACCTTCTGATAAATCGCCAGCATCGATCACATCCAACACAATATCCATACCAATGCCAGCAGGCTCACCTGTGGTGATGAGCATTGGCTTAGTAGGTGTGTGATTGAGCGGATAATTCGCCTGATTGTCAAGTGATTTATTGATGATATTTTTATCAAAATTAGGCATTTTTGAAGATTCTCACAAGGTTTTTATGGTACAATTTAAGTTTTTTTATGGCATATTTTCCAGCCGGATTTTATCATTATTTATAGCGATTACCAAACATAAATCCTATTTGTACGACCTTTTGCATAAGCCAAATACTGACATGACCAACACGAACGATAAAAAAGACAGCCTCCTTACGCTTCAGCCGCCCCACAGCATTGAGATGGAGCGTTCACTTTTGGCAAGCTTGATGAGTATTAATGATTCATTTGAAGACATAGAAAATATCATCAACGCCAATGATTTTTATGGCGAAAGACACAAAAAAATCTTTGATGCCATCAGTCATTTGGCGCGTGTCAATGAGCCATACGATAGCATCATGGTGCATGATTATCTAAGTCGCATTGGTCAGCTGGTATCAGCAGGCGGTGAAGACTATCTCATTACCATCAATCAAAGCACGGCAAATTATTTTAATCTCATCAATTATGCCGAAAAAGTACGAGAAATGTCGGTATATCGTCAGCTGATTTCGTCCGCCAATCATATGCTAAATTTGGCATATCACCCAAAAAAGCAAACCATAACAGAGATTTTAGATACGATTGAATCGGATATTTTTCGTATTGGGGAGAGCTTTGCTAAAGGTAGTAGTAAAACAGGCCCACAGCGTATCGATGATGTCATGGCAAATGTCGTCACTCAGCTTAACGACATTCGCTTACGCCCTAATGGCCTGATTGGTCTTGATACAGGGTTTATTGAGCTTAATAATAAAACACTTGGTTTTCAAAATGGCAACCTAATCATTTTGGCAGCTCGCCCAGCGATGGGTAAGACGGCTTTGGCACTAAATTTTGCACAATCGGCACTGATGTCTAATAAAGCAGTTGCCATTTTTTCGATGGAGATGCCTGCTGAATCGATTGCTATGCGTATGTTGGCAGCATGGGGCAGTATTGATATGAAGCGTCTAATGTCGGCGAATATGAACGAAGATGAATGGGGGCGTTTTATGAATGGCGTCACTTTGCTTCAAGACAAGCATTTATACATCGATGACCGTTCAGATCTTAGCCCTTCTGAAATCAGAGCCACTTGCCGTAGGATTGCCAAAAACCACCCTGACGGTTTGGGATTTGTTTTGATTGATTATATGCAATTGATGCGTGTGCCTGGTATGGGCGATAACAAAGTCAATGAAATGGGCGAGATTTCTCGCAGTTTAAAGGCACTGGCGCGTGAGCTTAACTGTCCTGTGGTTGCTCTATCTCAGCTTAACCGCAAAGTTGAAGACCGCCCAAACAAGCGACCATTAATTTCAGATATCCGTGAATCAGGGCAAATTGAGCAGGATGCTGACTTGATTTTATTTGTATATCGCCATCATTATTATCACCAAGACAAAGATGATATCAAGCATTTGGCGGAGGTTATCATCGGCAAAAACCGTCAAGGTGAGCGTGGTAAAGTGCCGCTCAAATTCATTGGTGAATATGTCCGATTTGATGATTTAATTCCAGGCGATATGCCTGAAGATTATGATATCGATGAATAATTTTAAGAATAATGAATACGATGCGTAGCACCTCTATCACCATCCACCCTAATGCTTTGACACACAATCTGCAAATCATCAAAAGCCAGCTTGACCCAACGACCAAAGTACTTGCTATGGTCAAAGCAGATGCATACGGTCATGGCATAGATGCAACCGTCCCTGCTTTGATCCATGCCGATGGCTTTGGTGTGGCGTGTTTGTCTGAAGCCATGGCGGTCAAGCAAGTACTTGATGGCATGAATCACAAAAAACCCATCGTACTGATTGAAGGTGCGTTCAGCTTAGATGAGTGGAAAGTGGCAATTGACCATGATTTTGGCTGTCTGATTCATCATGAAAATCAGCTCATATGGGCATTGTCTCATCGGCCCAAGCAAGACCAATTTTGCCATACCATTTGGCTAAAATACAATACGGGCATGAGCCGCCTAGGATTTAATGACGATCACATCATCACGGCCGCCAAATCGTTGGCCGATGCAGGCTATCGGCTAATTTTGACAAGTCATTTTGCATGTGCAGATGACAAATCACACCCACTAAATGCACAACAAATCAGCAAATTTGATCAAGCCTTGGCGTGTATTCGATCGTTTGCACCTGATACGCTTGCCAGTTTGTGTAATTCAGCAGGGATTTTTAATTTTAAGCACCAGCATCATGATTGGGTGCGTGCTGGTATTGCCTTGTACGGCTCTAAGCCCATCACCGACCAATCAGCCAAAGCACTCAATCTCATGCCTGCCATGACGCTATCGGCACAAGTGATGGCAATTCACACCTTGGCAGCTGGCGACAGTATCGGTTATAGTGCACTGTGGGCAGCACAAAAACCACATCAAATTGCTGTTGTCAGTATTGGCTATGGCGATGGTTACCCCAGAGTGGTGATGGGTGCTAAAGTCAGCGTGACCGATACTTCAGGCAATCGCCACTTATGCGATATCATTGGTAGAGTTGCCATGGATATGTTTATGATTGATATTGATGGGCTTGATATTGCCATTAATACGCCTGTTGTGCTGTGGGGCGATTCGCCCACGATAGATGAGGTGGCAATGTGTGCAGGGACAATTGGCTATGAGCTGATGTGCCGTTTGACCACTCGACCAAAGCGATGTATTATGGATACATACCTACCCAAGAAGGAATTTAAATGAACATAAAAACTTTCAGCTTAGCTGTGATCTGTGGGCTAACGACCACCGCATACGCCCAAAGCTTACCGATTGATCATGATGCCAACCTAAGACTTGGCGTCAATGCGACTTATAATGCGACCGCTTATCATGCCAAAGATCCTATTTTTGTCATGCCCCAAGCTTTTTATGATAATAATCGTTGGTATATCGAAGGTGCTGAAGCAGGTTTTTACCCTTATAAGGATAACAAGCACCATGTGCGTATCGGCTTAACTTATGATGGTCAGAGCTTTGACCCCAATCATGCCAATGCCATAGAACTTAAGCAGCTTAATAAGCGTCAATGGTCAGCACTCGCCCATGCAAGCTATCTTTATATCACCCCTTACGGTGGTCTAAAAGCAAAAGCTGCCACCGATGTGCTTGATCGGCATGATGGTCAGACTGTCACTTTATCGCACCTAAGCCGCTTTAATAAAGATGCTTGGACGGTATATCCAGAATTTGGTGCAACTTGGCACAGTAAAGATTACAATCAGTACTACTATGGCATTTTAGATGCCGAGGCCTTAAAAACCAATCATACCGCATATCAAGCCGATTCTGGTTGGTCGCCCTTTGTGACAGCGACAGTCAATTATCAAGTCACACCAAAAGTCAGTGCATTTGTTAATCAGCGTATCGAATGGCTATCAAATGCCCAAAAAAATAGCCCGATGACTGACAATAAAATTGACAGTAAAACTCGGCTGGGTCTAAATTATCATTTTTAATGATTTAACCTTTGATTAGCCAAAAACCGCCTATCTGATTAGGCGGTTTTTGTGAAACTCAATGGCTGATTTATTCAAATCAATTAATCATTATCTTGAGCTTTTAATTGGATATAGTTTTGAATACCCATATCTTCGATCAGTTCTTGTTGCGTGGTCAGCCAATCTTCGTACTCTTCATTTTCATCTTTTAGCTTCACCAAAATCTCTCGTGATACATAGTCACGATGATCCTCACAAATACCAATCGCTTCTACCAATATATCATGTTTACGCTTTTCAAGCTTTAAATCACATACCAAAATCTCAGCAACATCTTCGCCAATCAAAAGCTTGCCAAGATCTTGTAGGTTTGGTAAACCTTCTAACAGTAAAATTCGTTCGATCAGCTCATCAGACCATTTCATCTCTTGAATGGATTGCTTATAAAATACTTCATTAAGCTCATGGACGCCCCAATTTTTGGTGATGCGTGCATGTAAAAAATACTGATTGATCGCAATGAGTGACTGACCCAATACCAAATTTAACGCACGGATAACTTCTTTATTACCTTTCATAATCACTCCCAATTAGTGAGCATTGCCCTGCTGATCAACTTCAGCAGTCACACTTTGTAGGTAGTTTTGTAGACCCATCAAATCAATCAAACGCAACTGTTTTTCAAGCCAATGGGCGTGATCTTGCTCAGTATCTTCAAGCTGACGCACCAAAATATCTCGTGTCACATAATCTCGCTCTGTCTCACACAATGCGATACCCTCTTTTAAATGTTCTTGTACACGATACTCTAGCTCAAGATCACTTTTTAGCATACTTGGCACATCAGAGCCAATCTGAATTTCACCCACTTGCATATTTGGCTTTCCGCCCAACATCAAGATACGCTGAATTAATAACTGTGCATGTCCTGTCTCATCTTGCATTTCGTGATAAATACGATCATATAATTTACCAAAACTCCACTCCGCATACATTTGTGCATGAATGAAGTATTGATCACGAGCACCAAGCTCACCACCTAATAAAAAGTTAAGATAATCAATGACTTTTTGAGATGATTTCATGATAAAACTCCTTAGTAATATACCAAATTGATAACACTGTTTTAAATAGCGATTGGTAACTATATTGGCCACTATCTTATCATAAAATTTCAAATCGTCTATCTTAGCTTTGTAGGGATATTGAACCGCGAACGCTTTGCAATCTGATAAGCATTTACAAGTAAAACAAAAAATCATCTGCATAAAACTAGGCAGATGATTTTTAGGATAGATATAACTTTTTGATTTTAAATATAAAATATAATCTATAATGAGAATTGGTATAAATTGTGATTGATTAACCACTCGGTTTATTTGCTTATTTTGTTCAACAGACCGCCCAAAGCCGACATCGAATAAAAATTAGAAATAATTTAGAAACATTAATAATCAAAGTTTCTTAACCTGCCATCACATCAATGGCGATCACATTGGCTTGATGCTCATCAATCAAATCCTGAACCATCGGTACACAGCAACCACAACAAGTACCAACAGATAAAGACTCTTGAAGACCCTTCATACCTGATACGCCTGATGATAACGCAGTCTTGATTTGTGAGTCTTTTACATCATGGCAAATACATACATACATCAGATGACTCCTTTCGCTTTCGATACCGATAAACTTGAGAGGTTTTCATGATCAACAATGATTCATGTTTTTTACTTTACAGGCTTATAATAACAATAATTATTCCCATTTGCAATTCATTTTATTAATTTTTTCAAAAACAATTATTTAAAAAATTGATCATGATTAAAAATAGATTGAATATCACACTTATCGCCATGATTCATTATCGTATTTTAGCCTTTGGTAACATTTGATAAGTCGGCAAATCATCAAAATTTATTATCAATTGCTCATAAGGCTGTAATCCATTATAATCAATTGTATAGATAATTATATTTGGAATAATGCTTTATGATCAGCGTTTTTGAACTGTTTAAAATCGGCATCGGACCATCAAGTTCACATACGGTCGGCCCCATGGTGGCAGCCAATCGTTTTTTGGTATTGCTTGGCGATCGTATGGATAGCGTCCGTCAAATTACCATTGAGTTATATGGCTCGTTATCATCAACGGGCAAAGGTCATGCCACAGATACCGCTATTTTGCTTGGTTTATCAGGGCATGAGCCACCTACGATTGATACCACTCGAACCGAAGAATATTTAAAGCCCATCTACCAAGAAGGTCGGTTGATGTTGGGCGGCACGCATCAGATTGCATTTGATGCTAACGAACATCTTTTATGGGATGACACGCCATTGCCTGAGCATCCCAATGGCATGAAACTCATCGCCATACTTGATGATGGTGAACAGTTGGCACAGACTTATTATTCTGTTGGCGGTGGCTTTATCAAAGATGAGCAGCAAATTCACTTAGCACCATCTCAAGATACTCAATCAGCCTACCCTTATGATTTTGACAGTGCAGAAGAGCTGGCGGCATTATGCCAAGCACATGATTTAAGTATCGCCGATTTGATGCTTGCCAATGAAACTGCCCTAAGGGATATTGATGATGTTAAAGCGTATTTAAACGATGTTTGGGATACCATGCAAGCTTGCGTCACTCAAGGCTGTAAAGTTGATGGGATTTTGCCCGGTGGCTTAAATGTCAAACGCCGTGCCAAAGATCTGTATGAACAACTATCCAAAGAATATGGGTATTCAGGCAATGGAGGTCTGCTTGCCATGGATTGGGTGAATTTATATGCCTTGGCGGTCAATGAAGAAAATGCCGCTGGCGGAAAGGTCGTTACAGCACCTACCAATGGTGCGGCGGGCATCATTCCTGCTGTATTACATTATTACCGTGGATTTATTCCAGCATTTAGCTATCAAGGGGTGCGTGAATTTTTATTGGTTGCAGGTGCGATCGGTGCACTCATTAAACAAAATGCCTCAATTTCAGGGGCAGAAGTTGGCTGTCAAGGTGAGGTTGGCTCTGCTTGTGCCATGGCAGCGGCAGGATTGGCTCATGTTTTAGGCGGCAGTGTTGCTCAATGCTTGAATGCAGCAGAAATTGGACTTGAGCATAATTTGGGCTTGACATGCGATCCAATTGCAGGACTGGTTCAAGTCCCTTGTATCGAACGAAACGCCATGGCATCGGTCAAAGCCATTAATGCTGCGCGTCTTGCACTACGAGGTGATGGCAGTCATCATGTCTCATTAGATAAAGCGATTGCCACAATGAAAGAAACTGGCATGGATATGATGGATAAATACAAAGAAACCGCCAAAGGTGGACTGGCTATCCACGCTACCAATGCCATGAAGACAGCACAGCGTATTGATGCCATTAATATTAGCTCAGGATTTAGTCAATGCTAATCTCAATCATAAAAAACCAAGCAATGAGCTTGGTTTTTTATTGAAACACTTATTGAAACATTGATTGAAACAAGCTGATAATTATAGCATTTCAGGTGTTTTTGAGATAATTTTATTCAAAGTCCATTTTGGAACAACTTGACCAGTTGTCTCATTTAATAGACGCTCTTGTTTTAGGTCTAATACATAGCGGAAACCTGGCTCGTATTGGAAACCCTCAATATCACCACTTAGCACATTAAAATTACGATCAAAAGTACGGCGATATTGTAAGCATTCTGCTTGCACGGTTTCACCCAAGTTATTGGTTAGCTCGCACACAGCTTTACGAGGTGCGATCTCTACTTGGAAGCTACGCAAATCTTGAACTTGCACCTGCTTAACTTCACCCTCAACAATCATCAAACGCTTATCATCAAGCTGCTTTGATGCACATCCTGCCAATGCTACAGAAGCCAACGCCACGCCTGCAAATAATTTTTTCATATCAATTATCCTTTAAATAAATCATCTAAAAAAAGAGGAGACTATAAACTATAATCACACCCCGATGACGGATCTGCCATTCCAACAAATAGGATGCGATCTATAATCATCTTGTATAAATGCTACCACAAAATTTTGATACTTTTAAGTAAAAATCTGACACAATTTGTAAATCTTTTGTAAATTTATCAAATATTGCCATATAATGTGCAAATAGGCAGTATGACGCACTAAGATAGGCGATCAAAATTTGTCTATATAAATACAAAATAAGCACTTGCATATGATTAATGCTCAATAAAAACCCCACTTGCATGACTTTACAAGTAGGATTTTATTCAAAAGTAAAAATCTATCGTAATATTACAAACCTGCTTCTTTTTCGGCGGCCTCGACAGTTTGACGGATAAGCGTATTGATGGTCATTGGACCAACACCGCCCGGCACTGGCGTATAAGCAGAAGCGATGGCCTCAATACCGTCCAATTCGATATCCCCACAGCCGCCTTGATCGGTTGGATGAAATCCTGCATCAACGACGACCGCACCTTGCTTAATCCATGATTTTTTGATTAATTCAGGTACACCAACAGCACCAACAACGATATCAGCTGAAGCGAGATACTCAGCTAAGTTTTTGGTGCGTGAATGGCAGATTGTTACAGTACAGTTGGCATTTAATAGCATCATCGCCATCGGCTTACCTAAGATGGCACTACGACCCACGACGACCGCATGCTTACCTTCAAGTTCAATACCATAATGTGTCAACAGATGCATGATACCTTGTGGTGTGCATGAGCCATAAGCAGATTCACCCATTGACATACGCCCAAAGCCTAGGCAGGTGACGCCATCGACATCTTTATCCAAACTGATGCGATCAAAGCAAGCTCGTTCATCAATCTGAGTTGGCACAGGATGCTGTAATAAAATGCCGTGCACATCTGGATTATCATTTAGCTCATCAATCTTAGCAAGCAGCTCATCAGTTGTGGTATCTTTTGGCATATCAACACGCATGCTATCCATTCCGACACGCTGGCAGGCATTGCCTTTCATGCGTACATAGGTCGCTGATGCTGGATCATCACCCACCAAAATTGTTGCCAAAATTGGCGTGCGTCCTGTTTTTTGTTTTAATGTCTCAACACGCACTGACAGTTCGCTTTCAATGCTTTTTGCCAATGCCTTGCCGTCTAGTACAGTTGCCATAACCTTGCCTTTTTAGTGATCATCAATCAGTTAATAAATAAATCCAAATAAATTATAGTCAATTTGGCTTAATTTTACCAGTCAATTTGGTATCAATTGTCTCAAAATTAATCGCACCATCTTTCATGGTTGCAGCCACTTTCACACCTTCTTTACCCTGCTTTAGATCGCCAAACAAAATCAGTTTTGATAGCGGTTTTTTGAGTAGCTCTTGAATGGTTCTTGCCATGGGTCTTGCACCCATTAAGCGATCATAACCTTTTTTTGCCAAATGCAAACGCACCTCATCGTCCACAGATAAGATGATATTTTTATCAAGCAATTGATCATATAATTCGGTTATGAACTTATCAACCACATCGCCAATCACCTCGGGCGGTAATGGTGCAAAATTTACGATGGCATCCAAGCGATTGCGAAACTCAGGGCTAAATGTACGCTGTATGGCATTTTGATTATCACTATGATGATCTTGCTGTGTAAACCCCATCGATCGGCGGCTGATGCTATCTGCTCCAACATTGGTCGTCATAATCACAATCACCTGCTTAAATGATGCCATGCGTCCATTATTATCTGTTAATGTGCTATGGTCCATCACTTGAAGCAACAAATTAAATACATCACTGTGTGCTTTTTCTAACTCATCTAACAGTAGCACGCAATGTGGATTTTGCTGAATTTTTTCGGTTAATAAACCACCTTGATCATACCCCACATAACCAGGCGGCGCACCGATCAAGCGTGATGCTGTATGTGCTTCCATATATTCACTCATATCAAACCGCACCAAAGGCACACCAAGCAAATAAGCCAACTGGCGGCTGATCTCAGTTTTACCAACACCTGTCGGGCCTGAAAATAAAAATGAGCCAATGGGTTTATCAGGATGGGTTAATCCTGAGCGTGCAAGCAAAATCGCATCAACAAGTGTATCAACGGCTTGGTCTTGACCGAAGACCATCTGCTTTAGATTAGCGTTTAAATTTTTTAAAATATTCTTATCATCATGAGAGACAGATTTGGGCGGTATGCGTGCGATTTTTGCGACCACTTGTTCTATGATATCAATATCGACTTGGATTGATGATGAGGTTTTTTGGGTATCCATTTGACTATGATTGGTGACTTTATCATGATGCAAACGCACAAAAGAGCCTGCTTCATCGATCACATCAATGGCCTTATCGGGCAAAAATCTTTCATGAATATGCTTGACAGATAATTTAACAGCCGCCTCAATGGCATCTTCGGTGTATGCCACGCCATGAAAATCTTCGTAATATCCTTTCAACCCTTGTAAAATGGCGATTGTATCAGATACCGAAGGCTCTTTAATGTCTATTTTCTGAAAACGCCGAGATAGTGCATGATCTTTTTCAAAAATTTGGCGATACTCAGCAAATGTTGTAGAGCCAATTGAGCGAATATACCCCTTGGCAAGTGCAGGCTTGATTAGATTTGATACATCCATACTACTGTCCATGGACGCACCTGCCCCAATCATCATATGAATCTCATCAATAAATAAAATTGACTCTGGTGTATCTTTTAGCTCATCAATCAAGTCTTTCATGCGTGTCTCAAACTCACCACGAAACTTCGTACCTGCAATCAGCGCACCCATATCCAAGCTATAAATTGTCGCATTAGCAAGCGGTTTTGGCGCCTTGCCATTCACAATCAGCCACGCCAAACCCTCAGCAATGGCTGTTTTACCAACACCAGGATCACCAACCAAAAGCGGGTTATTTTTGCGGCGGCGGCAAAGGATTTGGACGGTGCGTTCAATTTCATCTGCCCGCCCAACCAAAGGGTCGGTTTTACCTTGCTTTGCTTGCTCATTAAGATTTAAAGTATAAGCATCCAGCGGATTTTGCTTGGGCTTTGTCGATTGATTGGCAGACTCGTCGACACCGTCATAAGCGTCATGTGCAGAACGCTGATGAATCGAAATTGCACGAGTAACCGATAAAATATCCACGCCACAAGACTGGATCAACTCATTGGCATAACTGCGTTCTTCTTTAAAAATTGCGACAAGTGCATCAATGGGTTTGACCAGCTGCTGGGTTTGGCTGGCTTGCACTTGCCAAATTGCACGCTGCATCACACGATTTAGGCTTTTGGTTGGCAATGGGTCGACATCTTCACGCTTGGGCATGAAATCTTTAAGATATTGCTTGATACTTGATAAAATAAATTCACTGTCAGCACCGCACTCCTCAAGCACTCTGACGGTAAACGCATCTTTTAATAAACCCATCAACAAATGCTCAACGCTGATAAATTGATGTGAATGTTGCTTAGCAAACTTCAGCATAAATTCTTGAATCGTTAACAATTCAGGACTTAGCATAATAATCCTTATAATAAAATCTAAAAATTAGGCAGGCTCAATCGTAGTGAGTAACGGATAAGACTCTTGTTCTGCCAATGCCGTCACTTCATCTACCTTCATCTCAGCTAAGTCATAAGGCAACAAGGCAACCGCCGCTTGTCCCAACTCATGAATCTGCATCATAAGCTGATACGCCTTATCAATATTGTGCTGAAAAATCTCAACGAGTACATATACCACAAAATCCATGGTCGTATAATTATCATTATACATAATCACTGTGTACAGCTTGGGCTGCTTGACTTGAATTTTGGTTTCGGTGATGACATCGGTATCTGACCGATGTTTGGAAGGTGATTTAAAATCTTGGACTGCCTTAATCAAAAAATAACTGCTGCACTGCTTCGTCATATCGTATTGCTGCTGGAAATTTCAATTTTGGTTAATATAAATTTGGTTAATATAAAACAGGCGAAAGCCACTGCCTCGCCTGTATTTGTGATAAAAAGTACCCATAAATTATTGCGTGCTTTTTTCAATTGGTCGGTGGTTTGAATGTGACATTTTTGCCAATGAAGGTGGTGCATTGGTGATGATTTTGCCAATTTGCCAATTATACAACTGCTGAACTTTTTGATTGCCAGCGACCAGCTCAAGCTTCATTTGCTTCGGCTCAAAGCCCTCAGGCATGATAAATCGACCACGAATATTTGCCACACCACGAATATCATAGCTTGATGGCTCAAGCGGTACCTCAACCATACTGGTTTCGTTTAGTAAAGTCAATTTAGGAATCATCTTAACGGCTTTTCCAGAAATATCAAGCATGGACACATCAAAGCGATATTCAAAGGTATCATTTGGTAAAGAGATGATTTCTGATGCCATGATAGATAATGCCACACCGCCCTGCTCGGCAACTGCAGTTTTTAGTAGCTCATTGACCTGCTCAAGTTGTAAATTGGTGGTCTTTAGATTGTCATAATCTGTACGCAGATTATTTAATGTCGATCGACTGATATCACGCTCTTGGATGGCAGTTGTCATCTCCTGCTTTAGCCGCACATTTTCAGCGGTCAACTCACTGACATTGACTGCTGTATCATGCTTTGCTAAGACGGTACGCTCAACACTGTGCATGCCTTGACGATAGCCAAATTTATAGCCAATCACAGCGACAATCAATGCAGAAACAGCAAGCGCAATCAAAAACAATGCCAAAATCTGATTGGTTGAGCCACGCTGCTTTTTAAAATGAGTGAAAAGGGTTAAATTTGGCATAAAAAACCTGATATTCATTGGTCGATCAAAATATCGCTATTATAACAAATATTGTATAAATAAGAATAATTATTTTTTATCAGCCAAACTCAGCCCCACTCTGCTCAATCAACAAAGCAGATGATATTAGCCCACGGATTTATCTGAGTGCATATCGTTTGGTGTAAGCTGTACACGCTTTAGTCGCATGGCATTTAACAGCACCGAGATTGAACTTAGTGCCATCGCAGCTGCCGCCATCATGGGATTAAGTAGCCCTATTGCAGCTAATGGAATACCGATACAATTATAAACCAGTGCAAAAAAGAAGTTTTGCTTAATATTGGTTAAAGTCATGCGCGCGATACGATAAGCATAAAAAATATGGTTGAGTGAATCGCCTAACAAGCGTGCTGATGCGGTATGCTTAGCAACGCCAGTGGCACTGCCAACTGCAAAACTGGCGTGTGATGCCGCCATCGCAGGTGCGTCATTGACACCGTCACCAACCATAACAACCCGCTTACCTTGGGTTTTTAATGTCTCAATGGCGGACATCTTATCTCGTGGCGACATTTGTCCAAAAGCGGCGGTAATGCCAAGCTGATTTGCGACGCCATCGACAACCGATTGGCGATCACCGCTCATTAAATAAGTTTTGATCCCATCATGATGAATGCGGCTGATGATGCTGTGTGCGTCTGCCTTTAATGTATCGCTCAGCCCAAAGACCGCCATCGGCTCATCATCTATGGCTAACCCAACCAAACTTGCATCCGACCACTGGTCATCTGCCTGCCATGTCTCTAGACCAATAAATTTAGGCGTTCCCACTTTTAGTCGCCCAATGCCATCAACATACCCCATCAGCCCTTGGCCGGTGGTGCTTTGGATATCAGATACCTCATATAAAGGTAAATTTTTATCTTTAGCAGCTTCCACCAAGGCATTTGCCAAAGGGTGGCTGGCGTACTGCTCTATGCTGGCTGTCAACCCAAGGGCCTGCGATTTATTTATCTTACTGCTTAAGCATTGGATTTTTTGGACACTTGGACGACCCAAAGTCAGCGTGCCTGTTTTATCAAAAATAATGGTATCAATGCTACCAGCAGACTCAAGGCTGACCGCATCTTTAAACCATACCCCATGGCGTGCTGCCGTGCCCATGCCTGCCATAATCGCAGCAGGTGTTGCAAGTCCAAGCGCACAAGGGCAAGCAATCACAAGCACAGCGACGCCACGCATTAATGCGATATCAAACTCTGCACCAAGTAGATAATTGACCAAAAAACTCATCATCGCCAATGCAACCACCACAGGCACAAAGACGGCTGCAACTTTATCGGCAAATCTGGCAATATCTGCCTTGGTACCTTGTGCATCTTGAAGTGCTGACATCATATCACCAAGCTGAGTTTTTGTGCCTGTTGCGGCTGCTTGGTAGTGTATTGAGCCATCTTCTACGCTACTGCCTGCATACACCGTATCACCGATATTCTTATCAATGAGTAAGCTTTCACCTGTCAGATGAGATTCATTGCAGACACCAAATCCGCCTTGCACCACACCGTCTACGGCGATCTTATCACCAGTATTAGCCAGTAGCACATCACCAACTTTAATATGCTCAATGTTGGTTTTGACCCATTTATCATCGATACGCCGATTGACTTCTGTAGGAATCAGCTGCGTCAATAAGCCTAAGCTGTTTAGGCTTTGTGTTTTGGTGCGATGCTCAAGATATTTACCAAGCCTAACAAATGCAATGACCATCACCGATGCTTCAAAATATACCATATGCATGGCGTGCAGATCGGTCAGCCATACATAGCTTGAATATGCCCAAATTGCTGTTGTACCAAGTGCAACCAAAACATCCATATTAGCAAGCCCGCCCCTAATGCTCGCCCAAGCACCCAAATAAAAGCGTGCACCGAACACAACTTGCACCACACTTGCCAAGACAAACTGAATCCACACAGGCATCATCAATGCGTGTGATCCAAACAACATACCAAGCATACCTACCCAAAACGGTAATGACAATCCCCAAAGAATCATCAAATCCCAAGGCATCTTGTGTTGGTCTTGGCGATCCGCCATTGGCACAGCCTCAAAGCCTGTTTTTGCCACCCAAGCCATCACTTCATCACGATTGGTCTGATTGGCATCATAAGAGATATGCAATACCTCTGTTGCAAAATTGACTGTCGCTTGATGAATGGCGGACTTTTTGCTTAGTACTTTTTCGATGCGTGTGGCACACGATTGGCAAGTCATGCCACTGATGGCAAATTGCTCAGTAATTTCATGCACTTGCTCAGGGGAAAAATGAGGATTTGGTGATTTGTCCGACATTAAGGCACTCACTTTTGGCTGCTGATGGCTTAATAATAGGGGCAAACTGTGCTTAATACAAGCAAAACGGTTGGTTTCTTAAGCTATCTATACATTTGCATAATCGTTCAAAAGCGAATACAATACCTTAAATTTGCATAGGAAAATTTATGACAACCATCAGCGTCCAAGCTTTGGTCAAGTTTTGTGACAACTATCTTAATGCTCATGAGTTTCAAGACTACTGCCCAAACGGATTACAAGTTGATGCAGGCAGACCCATTAAACGGATCATCACTGGAGTAACCGCTTGCCAAGCCTTAATCGATCAAGCAATCCAAGCCAAAGTACAGGCGATCTTGGTGCATCATGGATATTTTTGGAAAGGTGAAGACCAACCTTTGGTAGGCATGAAAGGCGTGCGTGTGCGTAAACTTATGCAAAATGGCATTTCATTGATTGCTTATCACCTACCACTTGACGCCCATCCTGACATTGGTAATAATCGCACCTTGGCTGATATGCTTGATTTGACGATTACGGGCGCATTGTATCCCAACCAAAAGCACCCGATTGGTAATGTGGCAACCACAAACCCTATTTTGGCATCCGAATTTTCCGATAAAATTACCAAAGTTTTAGGACGCACGCCCTTACATATTGCCGCCACCGATGGCGATCGCCGACTAAATAAAATCGCCCTATGCACAGGCGGTGCACAAGATATGATTGAGCAAGCGGCAACCATGGGCTGTGATGCGTTTATTTCAGGCGAAATTTCTGAACGCACAACACACATGGCGCGTGAGCTTGGTGTAGATTATTTTGCTGCAGGTCATCATGCCACAGAGCGTGGCGGTGTGATTCGACTCGGTGAAGTCATCAATCAACAATTGGGTATTGATGTGGCATTTATTGATATTGATAATCCTGCGTAATTGATATTTTTTACCAAATTAATCATACATCACCCAAATATCCCAATACCTAAATATCCCGATAAAACAGCATCATATCAGCGGTTATTTTTTGATGATAAGCATCGCCATTCTGCCGATTGCTGGGCGATTGGTGTGAGTTTGGAGACGGTACGAATAATATTTAGGTGATAAATAACTACATGGCACGGTATCGTTTAGCACTGTTATGCCAAATTTTTCAAGCTGCAACTGAGCCAATCTCTTAATATCAATATATGCCTTATCACTGTTATGAGAAGGTTTGATCAGCATATCAAACAGCACCTGCCTATCAAGTAAGACAAGTTTATTTGTTACCGCCTCATCAATGATATGCTCAGCTAAGTGCTGATCCACTTCATACGCTGGCAGTGAGATGCACGCACCGATGACAGCAAATAGCTTGTAAGAAGTTGGCATCAAAGCGACTGTTTTGGCGATTACGCCATTGGCCAGCCCTTGCCACCCTGCATGAATACAGGCGACCGTACTGCCATTTTTTTCAAATATCGCTATAGGCACACAATCTGCTGTCATGATCGCCAGTGCTGTCTTAGAACGCTGAGTGATCAAGGCATCTGCCAAGCTTAACGACTGCGATCTTGTCTGATCAACATCAATCACAACATTGCCATGGACTTGATTTAGCCAGTGGATTTGATTAGCACCTGCCTGCTCATACAGCCAAGCAAGTAGCCTGGCTCGTCGATTCAGTACCCAAGATGGCATATCATTGACATGAAGTGCCATATTAAATTTGCCATAAAGTGCCAATTGATTATCATCATGACCTATCAGCCGATCGGCTTTATCAGATACACCAGTATGAGTCTGTATAACCAACACATCATCATTTTGATAAAGAATATCCAAAGGCAGCGTCATATTTTCATTGGGTATCATCGTTTAAGATCTCAATCAGCTGCTGCATATCTTTAGGTAGCGGTGCATGAAATTTCATCGCCTCGCCAGTAACAGGATGAATAAAACCCAGCATGTATGCATGAAGTGCCTGCCTGCCAAAATCCAAAATTGCACATCTTTGCCTGTCGGATAAACCTGAACGCGGCGATGTGCCATAGACAGGATCGCCGACCAGCGGATGACCAACATAAGACAAATGTACGCGTATTTGATGCGTTCTACCTGTTTTTAGATGAATATCCAAAAGACTGTAACGCTCATGCAAATACTTGGCATTGACAATGTGCGTTAAAGCAGGCTTGCCCGTTTGTTTCACTGCCATCTTAGTCCGATGGGTGCTATGCCGACCAATGGGTGCATCAATTTGAGCATGGCGAAGCACTTCATGCACTGCACCCAAAGCAATACATTGATAATGACGGTAGACGCTTTTATCCTTAAGCTGATTAATCAAAGATAGCTGAGCTGATTTTGTGCGTGCGATGACAAGTAGCCCTGTTGTATCTTTGTCAATGCGATGCACTAGGCCCGCTCGTGGCAAGTGTGCCTGCTTGGGAAAGTGATACAGCAGTGCATTCACCAAAGTACCCGTACGATTACCAGCACCAGGATGCACCACCATACCTGCAGGTTTATTAATGATAATCACCGCCTCATCTTCATAAATGATATCAATATCAATATTTTCAGGCAAATCCTCTGAATGAGACTCGTGGACAGCTTCTAGCGTTAATATATCGCCCACTTTGACCGCATATTTTGGCTTAACCACCTTGCCATTAACCGTCAATTGACCCTCATCGATGAACTTTTTTAAATTTGCGCGTGAAAACCCCCCAAAAATATCCGCACAAAGCTTATCAAGCCTAATGCCAATTTGCTCGGTACTGACACTATGCGTCAGATGAATTTGGGTCGGTGTTTGGGTGGTCGTCTCATCTGCATCAATCAGATCATCAGCATCACTATCCTCACCTATGCCGCAGTCAGGTGCCTGATTGACCAAGTTATCCATCAATTCATCATGATTCATAATAAAGCCCAAGAGTAAATTTAGACCACTTTAGCACATTTTATCAAATTTGATAAGACAGGCCGCTGATATATCAACGCATTTTTACTTTTATCCAAAATATATCAAATTGGCTGGCCTTACTCATTATCCAAGCAATCTTTTAAATAGGTTTTGTGTGTTTATACAGCCAATAGACATTCATTGTCAGACCCATAAAAACATGCTAAACTAGCCCAAATTTAGACCAATTCATGAGAATTCCTATGAAATCACAAAACAAGCTGATTGCCGCCATGATGGCAGCGACTTTGACTGTTACAGGCTGCCAGAGCGTGAATGGACTGTTTGACCGCAAGGCTGATACCGTAGAAACGGCTGAAAAAACAGATGCTGCATATTATCAAGAAGCCAGTGAAGCACTTGATAAAAATCAAAATCGCAACGCCATTGAAGCACTAAATAACATCCGAACCTTTTATCCGACAGGTCAATATGCACAGCAGGCACTGCTAGATCTCATTTATGCCCAATATAAAGCCAATGATTTTGAAGCAGTTCTACAAAGTACAGAAGAGTTTATTCACCGATACCCAAACAGCCGCTCGGTAGACTATGCGTTATATGTCCAAGGCGTTACTCATATGGGCGGCGCTCCCAAAGCTTCTCGTTTGGTTAGATTTGATCAATCTCATCGTGATGTGACTTATCTACGCCTAGCTTTCCGAGATTTTCAAAACCTGCTTAAGCACTATCCTGATAGTCCATATGTTGCCGATGCCGCACAACGCATGATTGCCATTTATAATGACTTTGCTGAGCATGAATTGGCGGCAGCGCGTTGGTATGTCAAGCGTGATGCGATGGTGGCTGCTGCCAACCGAGCTAAGTGGGTGTTTCAATACTATCCACAGTCCACAGGTGTGCCAGAAGCTATCGCAATTTTGGCTTATAGCAATCAAAAGCTTGGCTTGACTGAGACCGCCAAACAGTACAAGCAGTTACTCCAAATTAATTATCCGCAATATCTCAATCAAGATGGTTCAGTACGCCTCAGTGATACGGGTGCCAAGACACGCACACAAAAGGTATTATCAGCACTAAGCTTTGGGCGTTTGGGGCGTGTCAGCGAAAATCTTGACAACTATCAAGGTCAATATCATGGCGCAACACGCACCCAAATCATCAACCAAGCAGGTGCGATTAGCTTACCTGCCACAACCCAAGTCCCAGAAGAAATTCCTACAGCTGGTGGTACAAATCATCGCCCTACCATCAGTTTAGACTTGCCATCAGCAGAGGCAGACGCTGGACAATTAAATCAAATACCACGCTAATGCCAGTTTTTAAGCAAGTTATCATTTGTTAATTATAACCTTATGTTAATTATAATCTCAGGCGGTGTATGGTCGCCTGAGATTATTACATCAATTGGAATTTTGGACATGAATATCCCCGAGTCCATCATTGAGCAGCTCAATAGTCAAGCTGACTTAGTGGGAATCATTGGCAAGCATACCACGCTCAAAGCGGCAGGTCGTGAATACAAAGGCTGTTGCCCCTTTCATGGTGAAAAAACGCCTTCCTTTTATGTCAATCCTGAAACCAACTTATATTATTGCTTTGGCTGTCATGCCAAGGGCAATCCGATCACTTTTTTAAAAGAATTTGAACGGATGAGCTTTATTGAATCGGTCAAATTCTTGTCCGAACAAACGGGCATCGAGCTGCCCAAAGATGACACTGATCAAAAAAAATTCAAATACAAAAAAACCGTTAAGACTCAGGGTGCCAAGCTCCCAACTCAACCTTCGCCAGATCCGAGCAGTCGCCAAAACTTCATTCATCATCAGTCCGATACACGCCCATCACCAGCAACCGATTGGGTCAATGATTTATCGGCATACGATACTTATTCTGGATTGGCTGATCCAAGCCATCATGCTGGTCAAGTGAATGAGCTTTATGGCACTCGAGCACCCATTTTGACTCAGTCGCCCAATGCAGCACAAGGTGATTTATACAGTCTACTAACCGCAGTGCATGATTATTATCAGCTGATGCTTAACAATTTTACTTTTGCAAAACAGTACTTTTTAGATCGTGGTCTTAGCGAAGAGACCATACAAACCTTTGGGCTAGGTTATGCACCTGACGGTTGGCAGCATTTGGAACAAGTTTTCCCCCAAGACATCGAGGGTTTGAAAATATTAGGTTTGGTTCGAGAATCATCTAAAAGTAATGGCAGGACTTTTTGCTTATTGCGTCATCGGGTGATTTTTCCGATTCGTGATAATCAAGGGCGTGTTGTGGGCTTTGCTGGGCGAAGCCTAGGTGATGAAAACCCAAAATACATCAACTCAAGCGAATCACCTGTTTTTCAAAAACAGCAGATTTTATATGGTCTGTATGAATCACGCAAACAAAAAGCCAAAAACTACCTACTGGTTGAGGGTTATATGGATGTTATTGCCTTATACCAAGCAGGGATTTATGGGGCGGTAGCGCCTATGGGTACTGCCGCTAACGAAAAGCAAATTGAGCGACTGTTACGCTATAATAATCAGCTGACTTTATGTTTTGATGGTGATAATGCAGGGCAAAAAGCAGCGTGGCGTACGCTAGAAATTGCCGCACCCATCTTAAACGATGGCCGTGAGCTTAAATTTTTAACTTTACCCGATCATCACGATCCTGACACTTACCTAAAATCTCATGGGGCAGCCGTAATGCGTGATGCTATCGAGGGTGCGGTGAGCTTATCGGATTATATTTATGGCGTTTTGGCAAGTCAATACGACCTAACACGCCCCGAATCTAAGGCACAAGCCATGGCAACGCTTAGGCAACTGACCGAACTGCTGCCAAAAGGCTCTAGCTTAAAATGGTGGTTAAATAGCGATATTTATCAAAAATTAAAAGCCATTGGTCGAGAAGGACAGTTTAGCCCAAAAGTTGAGTTAATTAACTATAACCGCCACGACGCCGCCGATGCAATCACCGAAATCGCATTGCATCTGATTCACACCCCCATTTTGCTCAAATCTGATCCTTTGGCATTTGTCATCGAACACTCAGGCATGGCACAAGCACATTTACCATTATCTAATCATCTTGAGCGACAAGAAATTAGTTTACCCAAACTGCCCAATTGGGCAAGTTTTAAAAGCCCATTATTAGATGAAATCATTGCCACAGTCAGCACATTACCAAATGAAATTTTACAAGATGATACAAAAATGGTTCAAAGCTGTGCGTATTTTGTCATTGCTGCTTTGAGCGATGTTCACAAAAGTCAAATACAGCGATACTGGCAAAGATTTATCCAATCTTGGTCCAATCAAGATCTCAAAGCCATCACGCCAGTATTTTATGGACTGATTTGCACCGCCTTAAAAGATATTCTGCTTAAACAACAAACTAACAGTAAAAATTTAATTTTATCAGAAGTTTATAAAAGACGCTTGCAAGCATTGGTTCATTGGGATAATATCCATAATAAATCACAATTGGCAGAAATTTTAACAAAATAAGCCAAATCCCATCAAAGGCATGCTATACCGTCTTGATAGTTAAGTATTTGGATCATTGAGTTGGCAAATCACAATACCGTTTTGGACGATGGGCGTTTGATTGATAGAGTTACAATAATTCATTTGGCGTGACTGATGGGCAAAATATCCTGCCACAAAGCTTAATAAACATAGCACGCCCACCAAAATCTTGACACCGCTGTTTTGTAAAATGACTGGTTTATTTTTGTTCATCGCCATCATCTCCTTGGCAATTGCCTAATTATAAAGGTGAACCCGCCAAAGAAATAGCGGATTTGAAACCTTGGCGACTTTCACAAGTGCCAAGCCAAGCATGCGTGTTGGTGTGCGTTTGTGGTATCAATCCACGCAAGCGTGTGCCATACACTGCCAAATACATCTGTATATCAGCGGCACTAAATTGCCCTGTTAAGTATAACTTATCAGCCAAAGCTATCTCTAGCATCTTTAAAGCATTCATCACATTCTTATCCAAAATAATCTGATGAATGCTTGAGTTAAATTTATTGAGTACAGGTTTAACAAACCAAGGAGATTTTT
This sequence comes from Moraxella sp. HMSC061H09, assembly GCF_001809255.1. Taxonomy (NCBI): domain Bacteria; kingdom Pseudomonadati; phylum Pseudomonadota; class Gammaproteobacteria; order Moraxellales; family Moraxellaceae; genus Moraxella; species Moraxella sp. HMSC061H09. The sequence goes on along the minus strand of NZ_KV796856.1, from coordinate 53,818 downwards.
GGCGAGCTTTATCTAAAATCAGCCCCATCACCAAAGGCGGCATCAATGACCCTTCGGCAAAATGTATCCAAAAAGTATAATCACGCCATACTTTGTCATTGGCTTGTTCGTTTGGGTTGGCTGCAGCAGGATAAAAATACGCTTTAGAATCATAAGCTTTTAATAAATAAGATAAAATTAGTGCAGATTCTGCCAGAACTTGCTCCCCCTTAGGCAATCTGTCATCGATTAAAATCGGTGCCTTCCCCATGGGGTGAATCTGCTCAAGATTTTTGGGCGCTAAAAAAGTTTTTTGATCACGCTCAATCAGATGCAGCTGATACTCTAAGCCATAAGCCAATTTAAGCTCTTCAAGTAGCCAAACCACTCTAAAAGAGCGAGAGTTATTCAAATGATATAAATGCAACATGATTGACAATTCCAAAAAGCCAAGCCCGTAAGCTTGGCTGAACATTCACTCAATAGACTCAGATGCCTATTGCACCACATCAGCTAACACCTCTGACTCTTCGATTTCATCGTCATCATGTTCAACACATGCCATGCCAACCAATACCTCTTCATCAGCAATGCGAATCAGCTTAACGCCTTGAGCATTGCGACCAGCATTAGCAATCTGAGCCACAGGCGTACGCACCAAAGTGCCTTTATCCGAAATCAAAATGACATCTTCCTCGCCAGTCACTGCAATCGCCTTGACCAATTGTCCGTTACGCTCAGAGGTCTTGATTGCAATAACGCCTTTACCGCCACGACCTTTAGTTGGATAATCATCAATCGGCGTGCGTTTACCAAAACCATTTTCGCAAGCACACAAGATCTCACCTTGTTTGGGTGCAACCACCAAAGACACCACTCGGCTCACCGCAAAATCATCGCCGACTTCATCGCCATCTTCATCCAACAGCTCTTCTTCATCAGTTGTCGCAAGCAGATTCACACGCATACCACGAACGCCTTTGGCAACTCGGCTCATGGCACGGATACTCTGTTCTTTAAAGCGAATGGCTTTACCTTCATTACTAAATAGCATAATCTCTTGTTCGCCATCGGTGATCGCAACACCAATTAAGGTATCACCTTCTGCTAGATCAATCGCTCGTAAGCCTCCAGCACGCAGATTGGCAAATTGTGATAAAGCCACACGCTTGACTGTCCCTGATGCTGTTGCAAAGAACACAAAGCTATTTTCGTCTTTTAGGTCATTGACAGGCAAAATTGCTGTGACCAACTCATCTGACTCAAGATTAATCAAATTTACCAAAGGGCGGCCTTTTGAGCCACGACTGGCAATCGGAATTTCAAACCCACGCAATCTAAAGACACGACCTGTATTGGTAAAGCATAAAATATGGGCATGCGTACTGGTTACCAACAAATGCTCAATAACATCATCTTCTTTCATGGCAGTCGCTGAGCGTCCTTTACCCCCACGCTTTTGGGCCTGATAGTCACTGATCGGCTGAGTCTTGGCGTAGCCTGTGCGAGAAACCGTCAAAACAACCGTTTGTTCAGGGATTAAATCTTCACGATTAAAGTCATGACGCGCATCGACAATATCGGTTTTACGCTCATCACCAAATTCATCACGAATGTCAATCAATTCGGCACGCACCACACCCATTAAGACATCAAAATCATCCAAAATCAGGGTCAGGCGTGCAATCTCACCCAAAATTTCTTGATACTCACCCGTTAATTTATCCTGCTCAAGCCCAGTCAAGCGATGCAACTGCATATCCAAAATGGCGTTCACTTGGTCAGGTGACAGACGATAGCGGGTTTTATTCTCAATCAAGCCATACGGTGCTTTGAGATCCTCGCCATCAATCATCTCAGGGCGGATAGATTTAGCACCTGCTGCGTCAAGCATTGCAACAACGCCAGCTGACTGCCAAGTACGCACCAATAAATTTTCTCGAGCTTGGCTGCGATTGGCTGACTGCTTAATGGTCTGTAAGATATCATCAATATTGGCAAGTGCAATGGCCAATCCTTCAAGCAAATGCCCACGTGCCAATGCTTTATTCAGCTCAAAAATTGTACGGCGTGTGACCACCTCTTGACGATGGCGAATAAACGCCGCCACCAAGTCACGCAGCGTCATAAGCTTAGGCTGACCATTATCCAATGCCACCATATTAATACTAAAGCTTGTTTCAAGTGGCGTTTGGTTAAATAAATTATTAACCATTACCTCACAATTTTCGCCACGGCGTAAATCGATCGCCACTCGCACACCTTCTTTATCTGATTCATCTCGGATTTCGGTGATGCCTTCAATTTTTTTGGCATTGACCAAATCGGCGATATGCTTGATCAGATTGGCTTTATTAACTTGGTAGGGAATTTGTGTAAAAATAATGCGCTCACGGTCTTTGTTTGCACCGCTGTCGCCCATTGGCTCAATGTGATAGCGACCACGAATGTGTAAACGACCTTTGCCAGTACGATAAGCATCGATGATACCGCTTCTGCCATGGATAATGCCGCCCGTTGGGAAGTCCGGCCCTGAAATATGGCTAATTAGCTCATCGGTTGAAATATTTGGATCTTCGGCGTATGCTAAGCAGGCATTGAGTACTTCTGTGAGATTATGTGGTGCCATATTGGTTGCCATACCAACAGCAATCCCTGTTGCACCATTGACCAATAAATTTGGAATGCGAGCAGGCAACACGCTTGGCATTTTCATCGAACCGTCGTAGTTATCTTCCCAATCGACAGTCTCTTTATCAAGATCGGCAAGCATTTTATGCGTTAGCTTCTGCATTTTCATTTCTGTATAACGCATGGCTGCTGGCGGGTCACCATCCATTGACCCAAAATTACCTTGACCATTGACCAGCATATAACGCAAGCTAAAATCTTGTGCCATACGCACAATGGCATCATAGACGGCAGTATCGCCATGTGGATGATATTTACCAATCACATCACCGACCACACGCGCCGATTTGAGGTATTTTTTATTATAATCATTTCCAAGCTCATGCATGGCATATAAAATACGGCGGTGAACAGGCTTAAGTCCATCACGCACATCAGGTAGCGCGCGAGAAACGATGACACTCATCGCATAATCCAAATACGAACGCTTTAATTCTTCGACAATGCCAATTGGACTGACCGAATCACTCATAAATAATCCTTGCTACAAACGATTAATTTACACGGTTATGGTAAATATCTCATCACCAAACCCATGCACAAATACCTTAAAAATAAGGCAATATTTTAGCACAAAATGCCCAAAAAATGTAGGTAATCACGGATTTTATTTGGGTGGTCAAATCAAGACCAGCCAATCCATATCCCAAATCTAATCACCAATTAAACCGTGTTACGCTTAATCACACATCAGATAGCCATCTTGGATGAAGATTTGGTTATTTGGATTTTTTATTGGGGCGAATGACGCTGTTGAGCATCTGTTCATGTGTGATGATCGTGGCTTGGTTTGGTGTGCGTAGCTGCGGCTGATGGTTATGCTTATAGGCGGTAATCGCCATACAAGCGGCGACCTGTTTTGGCTCAAGCGCGCGTTTGTTTTTATTGAGTGTAGATAATACACCATTGAGTGCTTGGCTGCCGAGGCTTTTTAGGCTCAGGCGGTGCTTGGGTAAGGTTAAGCGATACAAACGAAAAATTGCCAATGTATCAAAGCTGAGCGTGCGTAAATCATATTCTACATCTGCCTTGGCAGTTAGCTCATCATCATGATTGGGGGTATCAGCACCTTCTTTGGATAAAAAATAAAACTGTTGCACGCCCTTTTGTTTGCACGCTTTGGCAAATTCTAAATTATACAGGACATTGACTTGATAAAATTCATCATGACTTGGTACTTGCTGTTTTGAGACACCAAGACAACTAAAAGCATCTGTATCAGCACCAATCGCCACCGTCTCAATGGTCGATGCAAGTGCCCGAAAATCCGCCACATGATACACCTGCATATTTGCACTCATGGCACGCGGCTGAGTACGCGTGATGAGTATCACCGACTCATAGATCAGTGCAAGCTCTTGTGCCAGTGCCTCGCCCACTCGACTCGAACCACCGATTAAGATTGCTTTGGTTTTCATCAATTTTCACTCACGCTAAATAATACATAAATTATCTTCAAGCAATCAAGCGATTGCACCAAGTGCTGATTTTACATTTCTTGTTCTAGATTATTCTAGCACAAAATCCATCAAAAAAATCAAGCACCAAGTCCGTCAGTCAATCGACTAAGAAAATTTTTATTTGCATATTGTGAGATTGCCAAGATTTTGGTATCATAGACGGCATATTGTCCAAGCGGTGTGTCTTCCTCAAACACATTGCCCCACTTTTTATAATTTAGCATTTTACTTTTTAAGGATTTACCCTATGGCAAACTCTGCACAAGCTCGTAAACGCGCTCGTCAAAATACTAAGCGTCGTCAGCACAACGCATCTCAACGCTCTATGGTGCGTACCTACATCAAACGCGTCAATTCTGCAATTGAAGCAAAATCTTATGAGCTTGCAACCGAAGCCTATAACAAAGCTGTGCCAGTCATTGACCGTATGGCTGATAAAGGCATTATCCATAAAAACAAAGCCGCTCGCCACAAGAGCCGCTTGAATGCCGCAATTAAAGCTTTAAAAGGCTAGGCTAATATTAAAAGGCTAATAGTTGCTCAGCATCATAGAGCTCAAGTCATCTTGGGCTCTTTTTATATCTAAAATGATAGATTAGCCAAATCTCATTTATTAATGCATGATTTTGCAATAAAATGGCGACACAAACCTAAATTCTTGTTACAATATTCTAATCAATAAATAGTATGGGCGTTTGATGAGTATTAAAGTTTTGGTCGTAGATGACCATGATTTGGTAAGAATGGGCATCACTCGGATGCTTGATGACGATCCAAATATTGAAGTTATCGGTGAAGCGATTGATGGCGACAGTGCGGTGATACAGGTGCGCGCCATAAGTCCTGATGTTGTTTTGTTGGATGTCAATATGCCAAATATCAATGGTGTAGAAGCCACTCGACGCATTAAACAGTTTAATCCAAACATCAAGGTACTTGCTGTTTCAAGTTTGACAGCTCAGCCATATCCTTCCATGCTTTTAAAAGCGGGTGTCAATGGCTATATTACCAAAGGCACGCCGCTTGATGAGATGATTCGTGCCATCAAAAAAGTACACGCAGGATCGCGTTATTTTAGTCATGATGTTGCCGAGCAGCTTGCCGAAACTGTACTTGGTGAACAAAAAGAGTCGCCCTTTGATGCCTTATCTGAGCGTGAAAAACAGGTTGCCATGATGGTTGTTAACTGTCAAAGTACACAGCAAATTGCCGATCAGCTATTTGTAAGCGCCAAAACAGTCAATACTTATCGCTATCGGATTTTTGATAAACTGGGCATTGATAGCGATGTCAAACTCACGCACCTTGCCATCAGGCATGGGCTGGTACAGACTCACTGATAAAATTAGCCATCAAAAGCGTCACTTGATAATCTTATGATGGCGATTTTGGTTGTCTTAAATCAACTTTGGTTTGTTTTTACTCGCTCCATCAAATCTAGGCTCAAACGCAACCATTCATCGTCTTGTGAATCGTTAGAAGGTGGTTTAAAACTCACATCAGGCACCACACCGATTTTATCGATTTTTTTGCCATTGGGCGTTAGATAATGTGCGGTAGTTATCTTAATCCCTTGATGATTTCCCAAAGCGATGACCGACTGCACCGAACCCTTACCGTAGCTCGCCTCACCCACGATCATTGCCCGCCCATGGGTTTGCAATGCACTTGCCAGTACTTCAGCTGCTGATGCCGAATAGCGGTTTTGTAAAATAATCACTGGCATGGATTCTAGTACGGGTGAACCATGCGTTTCTATCACCCTTTCTATGCCACTTCGGTTTTGGACTTGGGTAACGACTTGCTTTCGCATAAATAAAGAGGCCACCTCAGCGGCTGAATCAAGCACGCCGCCAGGATTGTTTCGTAAATCAATCACCACACCCCGAACCTGCCCTTCTATTAAGGCAAGACGATCAATTATATCTTGTCTGGTGTTATTTTGAAAGACGGGAAGTTTGATGACAGCAATGCCATTTTGAACAAAAACTTCAATGCTACTCTTTTGAGCTTGGTTACGAATGACATTGACGGATTGCTTGGATCGACCTGCTCTTGAATAAGTGATATCAACGCTTGAGCCTGCGATACCACTTAAAAGCTGAATGATGTCATTTTCGGTTTGGGATTGGTTAAGTTTAATATCACCAATCTGGTGTAGATAATCACCAACATTAATGCCTGCACTTTTGGCAGGGCTATCGGCAGTCACTTCAGTCACCACCCAATGTGCATCTTGGCTCCTCCAAACTGCCTTTAGACCCACGCCTGCCACATTACCTGTGGTAAATGAGCTAAGATTGGCAAAGGCAGTCGCATCAAGAAACTCAGCATTGCGATCCACACGATTTAGCATCCCATGAATGGCGTGATAAAACAACATCTCATCATCTACAGGCTCAATGTATTCACGACGCATCAAATCAACCACTTGTACAAAAGTTTTGAGCGTGGTGGGACTGATGGTATTCAAAGGCACTCGCCCAGAGTGCAAACCGTCAATACCATACAAATGATTTGGTGCTACATCCAAAGCAGGCGTATCTATTATCAGATCGTCTACATCTGCTTGATCATCAAAAGCCTGTGGATTGGCAAATGCACTCATATAGCCCATCGCACCAATCAATAAAGCCGTTATTACTGCCGAAAATCGCATACCAAACCTTCTTTGTTTAATCACTCAAAAAACCAATAAACTCTCTCCAGTCATCTGACTTGGCTTATCTAACCCCATCAGATCCAACAGTGTTGGTGACACATCGCACAGCTTGCCGCCACGACGCACAGTCGCTTTTTTATCACCAATATAGATAAAAGGTACAAGTTCTGTGGTATGCTGCGTGTGTACCTGACCACTTTGGTAGTCTTGCATCTGCTCACAGTTACCATGATCAGCGGTGATTAATAAATGGCCGCCAGCGGCACGAATATGCTTGACCACCTCGCCTATGCACTGATCCACTGCTTCCACTGCCTTAACTGCCGCATCAAATACCCCCGAATGCCCCACCATATCGCCATTGGCATAATTGACAATTAATACATCATATTTGCCCGAGTCAATCGCATCATTTAATTTTTCGGTAACCTCAAAAGCACTCATTTCAGGCTTTAGGTCGTATGTTTTAACATCAGGACTATTAATCAAAATGCGATCTTCGCCATTGTACAGCGCTTCACGACCACCGCTAAAGAAAAAGGTTACATGTGCGTATTTTTCGGTTTCGGCAATTCTAAGTTGGGTTTTACCCAAATTTTGCAAATATTCGCCCAGCGTATTTGTCAGACTTGTTGGATGATAGGCAATGTCGGTTTTTGGATTATTTTCAAGCTCATCTGAGTATTTGGTGAGCATAACAAATGCCGATAACTCAGGCACAATATGACGATTAAAGCCATCAAAATTTGTATCCACAAAAGCCAAGCTGATTTCTCGTGCACGGTCAGCACGGAAATTCATAAAAATCACGCCATCATTATCACCAATCACGCCATCATCTTCAATGAAAGTTGCAGCGATAAATTCATCCGTCTCCCCTGCAGCATATGCTTGCTTGATTGCATCTAGAGCATTATCTGCGGTTCTGACCGATTTGCCTTCGGTTAATAGCTGGTAGCAAGATTCCACACGATCCCAACGCTTATCACGATCCATGGCATAAAATCGACCGATGACGCTGGCAATTTTAACATTACCTTCAAATTCTTGATTAAGCTGAGTAAAATAATCTTCAATATCAGTCACATAGCCTTTGGCAGACTGTGGCGGTGTATCACGACCATCCAAAAACGCATGCACAAACACTTGCATAGCGCCTTGAGATAACGCAAGCTTAGCTGCCGCCTTAATATGATCAATGTGTGCATGCACCCCGCCATCAGACAACAGTCCTAAAATATGCACCACGCCTTTATTATTCAGTGTGGCTTGAATGGCATCTATCAATGCTGAATTATTAAAAAATTCTCCTGAGGCAATCTCATTCATAATTCGGGTTGAATCTTGAAATAAAATACGCCCAGCACCCAAATTCATATGCCCCACTTCAGAATTACCAAACTGGCCTTCTGGCAATCCAACATCCATACCAGAACCAGAAATCAGCCCATTGGGATAGCTGGCAAATAAAGCATCTAAGTTTGGTGTATTGGCTACGGCAACGGCATTATCTTTGGTCTCTTCACGATGGCCAATACCATCCAAAATCATCAATACATGGGGAATTTTTTTCTGATTTGACATCGCACGCTCCAAATAAACTGATAAAAATACCCCTTATTGTAGCATAATTTTTGGTAAATCATCCTTGCCTGCTAAGAAATAAAATTCATCATCCTGCTGCATCTGTGCTTGCAAATTCTCATAGAGTTTTATAAAATACCGACCAGTTGGTTTCATTTAGTTTTACCGTTATTTATCCCAATTTTATTTATCCCAATTAACGATAAGTTTTATTAAATATTTTTTAATTTTGAATGGTTTATCATATGAATGACAATTTATTTATTGGTGAAAACAATCTACACGCTGGCACATCAGGTACAAAGCGAAAAAATAAACCAGAGGAGCTTAAACATGGGTTGATCATGGCGGCCAAGCACTTGATGGTCAGTGATGGTGTGGCGAATTTATCCATGCAAAAAGTTGCGGACGCTGCAGGTACCAGTAAAGGCGGACTATTTCATCATTTTAAAAATAAAGAAGAGCTGTTAAATGCCGTGGTGGGTCTTTATATCGCTCAGCTAAATACTGCAATTTTATCCATCACTGATGAATTGGGTGCTATTCAAGGTCGATTTACCAAAGCGTATTTGCAAGTGATTTTTCAAGATTCTAAGATTGGTATGAACAGCAACTGGTCTGGGCTACTAACAGCCATTCATGCTGATGCTAATATGTTTGAGGTGTGGCAAAACTGGATGGCTCAAAAACAAAAGCAGTTCGCCGCCACCGATAGTCATCCACAGTATCAAGTGGTACGCTACGCCATCGAAGGTGCTCAGCTTGACACCGAACTAAAATCCAACCAAGCCAAACAACATGAGATTTATGAGACCTTAGCCAGTCTGATTTAGCCTAAAACCCACCCCAAAATTAGCAATCTAACTTTGAGGTGGGTTTTAATTTTTGACAGAGTTTTTGGGTGCTTAGTATCAAATGGCATAGCCCAATGCATAAAATGCGACAAGCACGACAGCAATAATCACGGTACCAAGATTAAGCTTGTTAAATTCACCAGAAATTAGTCGTCCAAGCACCAATGTACCAAAACCAAGCATAATTCCTGTGACAATATTGGCAGTCAAAACAATAAATACAGCACAAATTAAACCGCTCATTGCTCCGACAAAATCTTCAAAATCAAGTCTTGAGACATTGCTTAGCATCAAAAGACCGACATACATGAGTGCAGGTGCGGTAGCATAGCTTGGTACCAAAAATGCCAATGGCTGAAAAAATAGCATCAATAAAAATAGCACGCCAACCACAATCGCTGTCAAGCCTGTCTTACCGCCTACTGCCGTACCGGCAGCAGATTCGATATACACCGCAGCAGGTGCTGTCCCAAAAATACCCGAAAACAGGCTACTGACTGAATCTGATGTCAAAGCACGACCGCCATTGATGATTTGACCATCTTTGTCCAGTAGATTTGCCTGACCTGCCACGGCACGAATGGTACCTGTTGCATCAAAAATTGCTGTCATAACTAAGGCAAACACCACCGGTAAAATCGCTGTATTTAGCGCACCCATGACATCCATTTGCATAAATAAAGAGTCTGAACCAAAGCTTGGTACTTTTAAAATGGCACCATCTGACTTCACCGCAGGATCAAAAAGTAGCCCAATCATCGTAATGGTAATAATCACCCATAAGATACTGCCCTTAATGCGTAATCGCTCAAGACCAATAATCGCCGCCAGCCCCACTAAAGATAAAATCACAGGCAACGACATAAACTCGCCCATTGTCACAGGTAAACCTGCATCATTTTTGATGACTAAACCCACACCATTGGCAGCAATCAGCAGTAAAAACAGTCCGATGCCGATGCCTGCACCGTGTGCAATCGATGCAGGCAAATTGCGTAAAATCCACGCACGAACACCAGTCACCGAGATTAAGGTAAAAACCACGCCCATTAAAAAAATTGCACCCAGTGCCACAGGAATGCTCACACCTTGCCCAAGCACTAAGCTAAAAGCGGTGAATGCCGTCAAAGAAATCGCACAGCCAATCGCCATCGGTACATTTGCCCAAAGTCCAATTAATATTGAACCAAGGCCTGCCACCAAGCATGTTGCAACAAAAACGGATTCAGCAGGAAATCCAGCTGCTGATAACATATTTGGCACAACGATGATCGAATACACCATCGCCAAAAAAGTCGTCAAGCCAGCAATGATTTCTTGACGCACGGATGAGCCACGCTCATTAATTTTTAAATAGGATGATAAAGTCATATTCTATCCAGATAATAATCGCTAAAGCCTTAATTCAAAAGCGGTAAGCCAAATGGCAAGGCAATTTGGTTATTCATAAAATAAAAACGCATAATTCTACCGCAAAGTCATTATGATGCCAAACAAAAATTTGCAAATTGATGTATTTTAGAAAGAATTGATGCTTACTAAGCAATTATGATGAATAAAAATGTTCTTTCATGGGTAAATTTTGCTAAAATATACATCGTTTAACTGTTATGATTAAAATGACAACGAGATACCTAATGCTACAAAATTCTAACGAAACCATCACGCTGCCAAGTTTTGAGTTAACCATGGTGGCAGCCGATACCCAAGAAGCCACTGCTGTGCAGCTCAATCAACTGCTTAATCAAAGTCATCAGGGCTTGATTTTGTATTTTTACCCCAAAGACAACACGCAAGGCTGTTCCATTCAGGCGGTGGATTTTAGTCATCATAAAGCCAAGCTTGAATCATTGGGATTTTATATCCTTGGCGTCTCTCGAGATGGTATCAAATCTCATCAAAATTTTATCAATAAAAAAGCCTTATCAATTGATTTAATTAGTGATACCGATGAAAAACTTTGCCAATATTACGATGTCATCAAAGAAAAAAAGATGTATGGCAAAACCCATCTTGGCGTGGTACGCTCTACATTTGTGTACAATAAAAATGGCGAGATGATTGGTAGTTTTCGGGATGTCAAAGCCAAAGAGCATGTTGAGAAAATTTTAGATTTTCTTGAAAATAAAACCAATTGACCCATCAGATAATAAGTTATGAAAGTTCTTCAACTGTCATCCTCGCTTAGGCATGATGAGTCCGAGCGTGGCATTTATCCCATCTCCCATGCGCTCATCAAAGCTGGTCATGAGTCTATCATCATCGGCAGTGCTCCAAGCGATAGCAAGCTTGTTGTGCGTCTTGTGCGTGATGGGGCAATATATTACCGCCTACCTATGCCCAAAAAAAGCTGGTGGGCATTGATACACACACTTAAGCTTCGTCAAATCATTGAACAGCATCAGCCCGATATCATTCACATACATTCTCGTACGCCTGCTTGGGTGTTATATTGGGCAATGCATTCCTTTCCAAATGACAAGCGCCCCAAAATTATTTCAAGTTTATACGGATTTTATCCTGTCAATTCTTATTCAAAAGCACTGTTTCATGTTGATTTGCTGATCAGTGCATCTAAAAGTATTGATAAACATTTTAATAAAATTTTTGAAAAAGTAAAATCAGAAAAAATTGATAAATCCATCAAGTTGCCTGATATCATTTGTGTGCCGCGTGGGGTGGATGTTCGAAAATACCCCTATCGCCATCACTCATCTGTGCATTGGCTACATCAAACCTTTACCCAATTTCCTGAGCTTGAACACAAAAAATGGTTGGTTTTTCCAACACCGATCGGTCCTGAATATGGTCAAGAATGGCTCATTGATATTTTAGGAAATCTACAAGAAAAATTTCCAAAAATTCACGCAATTATCATGGATGATGACCCCACAGCACGCATTCATCAGTGTGTTTTTTATGAAGATTTTGTCCAACGCCTGCATACTTTGGGCTTACAAGATCGGGTCTCTTTTATCGGCAAAAATCCACCTGATATGCGTGAATGGTTGTCATCAGCTAATATCGTATTATCGCTTGCCAATCACCCCGAAAGTATTGGCATGACAGCACTTCAAGCCATTCATTTAGGAACACCAGTGATTGGTTGGGCAAAAGGTGCCTTTGCAGATATCCTAGGAGACTTATACCCCCAAGGATTGGTCAAAGAACAGACTGCGATCATGCTGTGTAAAAGTGTTAAGTTTTTATTATCAAACCCCATTCCGCCTGCCATGACGCATGCTTATGAGATTGATGATATGGTCGATAATACAATTCAAGTTTATCAAGACTTAGTCAAGCAAAGCACAGAGTGATAAATTAAACTTGACCCTCACCCTCGATTTTGATGACCTGAACCTCACCCATCTGTTGCCACAGCTGGTGGGTGCAAATTAATAACAAGCCAATATCACCAGATTTTTGGGCATCAATTAGACTCAACCATACATTGTGGCGTGTATCTGGATCCAAGCCTGCAAAAGGCTCATCTAGCATCATGACCGCTTTTGGGGATAGCAACAGTCGAGCCAAGGCGATACGCCGTGCTTGCCCACCAGACACAGCCATACCATATTCTCCGAGCCGAGTTGCCAGACCTTTTGGTTGATTATTTAGCCAAGTTAATAAATTTACTTTTTTAAGAGCTGTTATAAGCTCATCATCGGTTGCGTTTGGTTTACCCAAACGAAGATTATCTGCCAGCGTTTGATCAAAAATATCAACTGTTTGCCCCAAAAATCCCAGTGATTGGTCAAAATCAACTGACTGCCACGGATATTTTTTGGTGTCGGTACATAACCAAATCTCACCCGAGGTCAAATCATGCTCTTGGGCAAGTGTATGCAGTAAAGTGGATTTACCAGCACCTGAAGGACCTATAATCAAGCAAGGCTTATCAGAGCGAATCTTGGCATGGTGAATATGAGCACTGATGATGGCATTTGGCGCCCTAACAATGGCATTATTAAGCCATAAAGTCAAAGCATCCTGCTGATTGGTAATCTGATTAAAATTGATTTTGGGAGCAACGTTTTGGCCGACAAGCATCTCGTTGAGGCGCTGCTTGGCTACCTGACTACGCCCCAAAGCCAATGGCTCAGCAATCAAGTTTTGGATAAACTCACCCAAGCCCATCAATCCTAAAAATACTGCCAGTGCGACCGCCGAACTCATCATCGGATAATCATTTAATGTCTCAATGGTAAAAGCAACACTATCTGTCTGTCTAAAAAATCTCCCTACACCCCAAAGCATAAGTGTCGCCGCCAGTGCCAGTGCCACTTGCACCCCCAACATGCCCATTCTGCGTAAACGATGTGATGACAGTGTTATTTTGGTTTGCTGAGCATCCAAATCACTCAGCTGATGTATGTACGCATCCCAGCGATGCCAAATCAGCAAGGATGTCAGTGCTGGCAAGGTATCCAGCAGTTTTGATTTGCGAGTTTCAAGTATAGTACTCTCGTCATACGCCAAATGAATGCCACGATATACCACAAAAGCAGCAATCAAAATCGCCAAGCCGATCGGCACTAGCCCAAACCATGCTTTGGGTAATAGCAACAGCGTAACACCAGCCACCAAAATCACCGCACCGATTGCCATAATCCAAGGTGATATCAAGCGTAAAACAAATTCATCTAAAACATCAATGTCTTTGACAAGGCGATGCATTTTTTGGCTGCTAGACTGTCTTTGCAGGTTTCGGGCATTAAAATCCAAACTTGCCCAATCGGCAAAAAATCGTACACGCAAATCTTTTAACAGCCCAAAGACAGCATGATGCGATACCATCAAGTCACCATAGCGAGATAGCGTGCGTGCAATGGCAAAGGTGCGTATAATGGCCGCTGGCATCATATAATTAAATGTATGAGTACCTACCGCAACTAGGCCTGCCACTGCTGACATGGTCACAAACCACCCTGACACCATCGATAATCCTAAGACTGACCAAACAGTCACAAGCCCTAGAAGCCAAGCCACCAAGATCCATACCCAAACTTGGGTACTGATGAGTTCACGAAGCTTAAATGGTTGATTTGATTTCATCATAACCCCCTAAATGATGGATATCATCAAAGGCGATATCAACACTTTGATCATGGGTAATCCAAATGACCGTCCGATGCACTGATAAGCGTTTTAATAAATCTTTGATCATAAAGGCAGTCTCACTGTCTAGATGTTCTGTTGGTTCATCAAGCAGCCACACCTTAGCATCTTGAAGCAAAAGCTGCGCAATGGCAAGGCGATGTGCCTGCCCACCTGACAGCCCACCACCCCGCTCACCAAGCATGGTATCCATCTGCTCGGGCAAATCACGGATCAAAGACCACAGTCCAACAGCATCTAGTACATCAATCAGCTCATCATCGGTCGCATCAGATTTTGCCAATGTCAGATTATCACGAATACTGATGGGCAGCAGTGCTGGCATTTGTGCCAAATAGCCAAACTGATGTCTAAGATACGCCATATCCAGCGTATCGTAGCGATAGTGTCCTTGATCATCATACACCTCAACCACGCCAGTATATTGCCCAAATCCCAATAAAATCTGTAAAAGTGTCGATTTGCCTGCGCCCCTTTCCCCTTTTAATAATGTTGATTTACCTGCCACAAAATGCAGCGTCGTCGGCGTTAACCTGACTCGCCCATCATCACCAAAGGCAGCCACTTGCCTTAAACAAAATCCCACTTTTCCCATCAAATCCACCTGATGTAGCTCGGTTTTGCTATGTTTAAAATCAAGTATGCCAACCATCTCCTTGGCAGCACCGACGGCTTGACCTTTGACATGATACTCAGCACCCAAGCGGCGTAGTGGTGCATAAAATTCAGGCACCAATAATAAAATCATCAAAGCTGAGCTATAAGTTGTTATGACAACACCAGATTGCCAAGGTAAAATTCCAATCAGCCCAAAACCCAAATAAACAGCCACAAGTGCAATGGATAATGCCGATAAAAATTCAAGCACCGCACTATTTAAAAAAGCAATGCGTAGCACTGCCATGGTTTTTTTACGGTAATTGTCGCTACTGACATCAATATCTTTAACAGCGATATCAACCACGCCCAGACGAGATAGTGTATTCACCCCTCGTATCCAATCAAAAAATCGACCGCCAAGCTGTGCCATCGCATCCATCTGCTCACGGCTTTTGCGTGCAGTTGCTACACCAATCATCGCCATAAAAATCGGTACCAGTGGTGCCGTCGCCAGTAATATCATTGCAGCAGTTTTATTTAAAAAACTAATACAAACTGCCAATAAAATTGGTGTACTAACGGCAGTTTTTTTCTGAATTTCAAAGCGAGCATAACCGATGAGATGCTCAGGTTCATCAATGATTTTGCTTGCCAGTGCACCATCAGAGCCAAAAAAGCGTCTAGCAGGACCCATGTCACCCAGTTTAACCAATAGCCGCTGACGCACATCACTGGCTGCTTGCACACCGATGCGTGTGAGTAGTGCATCTTTGGCATAACCAATCAATGCGCGTAATAACATCACGCCAAATAAAGCCATCACATAAACAGCCAAAGCCTCGATCGCCATCACTTGATGCTGGGATAATTCAGGAATAAATGGCAAAAGCCAGCCATCAAAAATCATCACCAAAATCCAAGCTTGTACCATGAATAATAGCAAGCTAATGACATCGCACAGCCATGCTAAAGTCAGCTGCTTTTTTGCAGGACGAAAAACAGAATTTAAAAAATTATTAGCCACGATATCAGCTTGTGAACGCCGAGGTTTTTTGGGCTTTTTAAGACGGGCTTGCGTGGTGGTCATGATGAATGGCGTATGATAATGGACAAATAAGCTATTATCGCTAAATTATGGCTTTTTTTCAACCAAAAACACCGCCAAATCGCTGGCGGTGTTTGAGTATCAAAAGTTTATTTTGGGGCAACCATTTGTTCTGGACGCACAATCTCATCAAATTCAGCTTCAGTTAATAAGTTCAGCTGAATGGCAGTTTGTTTTAAAGATTGATTATTTTTAAAAGCGGTTTTAGCAACTTTGGCGGCATTTTCATAGCCAATATGGCGATTGAGTGCGGTGACCAACATCAAAGAATGATGTAAATAATGGTCAATTTTTTCGTAAATTGGTTCAATGCCTACTGCACAATGCTCATTAAAGCTATTGATCGCATCCGTTAGCAGACGAATCGACTGCAATAAGTTATATCCAATCACAGGCATATAAACATTTAATTCAAAATTACCAGAAGCCCCTGCCATAGAAATGGTCGTATCATTACCAAAGACTTGGGTGACCACCATGGTCATCGCCTCACACTGAGTTGGATTGACTTTACCAGGCATGATGGATGAACCAGGCTCATTTTCAGGAATGCTAAGCTCACCTAGACCGCAGCGTGGGCCTGAAGCCAGCCAACGCACATCATTGGCGATTTTATTTAGGCTTGCTGCCAGTGTTTTTAGTGCACCTGAAGCAAATACTTCGGCATCTCGTGCGGCCAAAGCCTCAAATTTATTGGGTGCTGTGATAAAATTCAGCTTGGTTAATTCTGCCAGAACTTTAGCGACTTTGACAGCATAATCAGGATGACTATTTAGCCCTGTGCCGACTGCTGTACCGCCCAATGGTAACTGATAAAGACCGCTTAAGGCCGCCTCAATACGCTCCAAAGCATAATCAAGCTGCATGACATAACCACTAAACTCTTGACCCAAAGTCAGCGGCGTGGCATCTTGTAAATGCGTGCGTCCGATTTTGATAATCTCATCAAAATCAGCTGATTTTTGTGCCAATGTTTGGCGTAAATTATTAATGGCTGGCAACAGTTTATTACTCATCTCTTGAGCAGCCGCCACCCGAATCGCCGTCGGAAAGCTGTCGTTAGTCGATTGGGCATGATTGACATGATCATTGGGGTGAATCGGCTGATAACTGCCTTTTGGTTTACCAGCAATTTCATTGGCACGATTGGCGATAACCTCATTAATATTCATATTAGACTGGGTGCCTGAGCCTGTTTGCCACACCACAAGCGGAAATTGATCATTAAGCTTACCTGCCAAAATCTCATCACAGGCTTGAACGATTAGCTGTGATTGTTCGTCAGTGATGCGGCCAAGTGTCGCATTAGTCATGGCGGCGGCTTTTTTAACAGTTGCCATCGCATGGATTAAAGGCTCTGGCAGTCTTTCTCCGCCAATACGGAAATTTTGGCGACTGCGTTCAGTTTGTGCCCCCCAATAAGCATCAGCAGGTACAGCAATCTCTCCCATGGTGTCTTTTTCGGTGCGTATTGTCATATTTTACTCCATTGATTTTTTGATAAAAGTCGCTTAAGATGAGTGATACGACCAGCGATGCAATTCTACTAACTGAATTGTACCACTTTATCTAAATGATGAGATGATTTAGCATACCATCAGTTTACCTAGGATTCAATAACAAATAATAATCATTACCAAATATAAACACAATGACCAAGACCAGCCACCAAACCAATTTATCCGCTGTCCATTTGCGTAAACACATGCGTATGCAAAGACGATCGCTTAGTCACTGTGAGCGTCAAAGATCCGCTTACCTAGCAACCAGATTTTTATATAAATTAATACCGCTATTACCCAAAAAAGCCAATATTGGTTTTTATTTGGATGGATTTTGTGAACTACCAACCGCCACCATTGCCCAATTTTGTCAAAAACTTGACTATCAAGCGTATTTACCCATCACCACGCCAAACAAACCCTTGACATTTGCCCCCATCATTCAACCACTGAATAAAACACCTCTTAAAAAGCATCGCCTAGGCATGCATGAACCCCGCTCAAAACTGATATTATCTGCCAATCACATGGATGCCATCATTTGCCCTTTGGTGATGGTTGATCTTGACGGTATACGCCTTGGTATGGGGGGCGGCTACTATGACCGCACATTTGCAAAAGCCAAAAACTGCCTAAAAATCGCTTGGTGTTATGATTTTCAAGTGGCAGATCGGCTACCCAAACAGCCTTGGGATATGTCGGTGGACATCATCATTACCGATCAAAGGCTAATTAGATTAAAATAATGCCAATTCATCATCTGTTAACCAAATAGCCGAAATAAAAAGAGATTAAATATGGCACGATTTAATCTCTTAATTGAATCAATTGAATCAGTTTCAAATACATCAGCTATAATGTGCTGGTTCTTCATCATACACATGTGCATGCCAAAAATTACTTTGGCGTTGTACAACACTTGCGATGGCAGCATGAATCATCGCTTGCCCAACCACTCTGGCATCAGCACCTAGCATATCTTGGACTTGCTCTGAAAAAGCAATACTCACCAAAGGCTCATCATGATCATGACCCACTTCTCGCAAAATCATCACCCCTGATGACTCTTCAATAAACTCAAGCAAAGTTTCTTGGACAAAACCATCTTTGGTCTTTTTTGATTTGCTGGGATGTTGCAACCGTGATACACGCTCTTTGGTACCCAAATCCTCTTGATCTTGCTGCTTACGCTGACGACGCTTGCGCTTGGGGCGATGCTCACCGTCAGATGCTTGTACCTGTGCGTTTAATCGCTGAGTACGTGCCAGTTTTGATAATCTGGCTAAATCGACGCCTAATGTCCGCTCTACTTGCTGTGCAAGCTCCTCAACTGTCGCAGAATCCATAAACTGAGAAATGGCTGAAGCAAGTGCATCAATCAGCGTCTCATCACCACGCCCATTGATTTCCTGAAAAAACAGCTCATGTAAAATTGATAGTGTGTCCTCTTCATCGGAATCAGACGCATGATATACCAAATCATCAACAAATGATAGGCATTCTGCAATACTCATCGTTTGCCAATTTTCAATGGTTTGTGAAATTTGATTTGTCATTATGATTGCCATCTCATCATTATTTTAGTCTATCTTGGTATATGGCATCATTTTGGTGCTTTTCAAGTCATCGCCAGTAGCGTAGCTTTGCCAACATAAATAAAAGTGCAACAAACATACCCAAATAATAGACCATACGCACATCAAAGGTGCTATCACGCCACTTTAAAGGCAATGAGATCAATGCAGTTAAGGCAGGAATCACCACCAAAGCGACGAGCCAATTTTCAAGGACATGAAGCCATCCTTCCACACCGCCATATCTAAGCCCTGATAAACCCACCAGCAAACACGCCACAATAAGCAATAAAATCAAGCCTTTAGGGATATCTTTTGGCGTGATGATATCAGGAATTAGCTTGGAGAGCATCAGCTATACACTCCCATAATGGATAACATCGCAACAGTCGATAATAACCAACCAAAAGTCCAAGCATTTCTAGGGTGGATATTGGTTTTACCCAGTTTATTTAGTCCAGTTGCACCAAGCCAAGTCATCAGCGGAATGCCAATCACAAATACAGGCACAACGACAGCAGCATGACGCAATACCTCAGACATCTCATCACCAAACATCAATCGAAATCCATAGCCTGCCAAGCTTAATAGCAAACTTGCCAAACATAGCCCTATGGTAAAACCCATCGGTACGACGCTGGCGGGTTTGTTGGGTTTTGGGGGGTTGTGATGCGTGGTTTGGGCTTGATGGTGCGGTATGGTCATGATCGATTTACCTTTGATAACTCATCACGCATGGCATCAATTACAGCCTTATAATTAGGCTGATTAAAAATCGCCGACCCTGCCACAAACATATCAGCACCCGCTTCACCAATGGTGCGAATATTTGCCACATTGACACCGCCATCAACTTCCAAGCGAATGTCTCGACCACTATCGTCAATCATTTGACGCACAGTTGCTAATTTATCTAATGTTGCATCAATAAACTTTTGACCACCAAAACCTGGATTGACACTCATCAGCAAAATTTGATCAACCTTATCCAATGTATGATCCAAATAATATAAAGGTGTTGCAGGATTAAAGACCAAACCACATTTGGCACCACCATCTTTAATCAGCTGAAGGCTTCTGTCTATATGCTCACTGGCTTCAGGATGAAAAGTGATGATGTCAGCCCCCGCCTTTAAAAACTGCTCAATCATACCATCAACTGGCTTAACCATCAAATGTACATCAATGGGTGCAGTGATGCCATAGTCTTTTAATGCTTGACAAATCATCGAACCAAAAGTTAGATTTGGTACATAATGGTTGTCCATCACATCAAAATGCACAACATCTGCACCAGCTTCAAGAACGCTTTCAATATCCGCTCCAAGCCGTGCAAAATCAGCAGACAAAATCGATGGGGCAATCAAAAAAGGCTGGGTCATAATCACTCTCAACAATTAAATGGTATGGTGTATCATACCAAAAATCGGATATTTGTACCAATGTTTGATGTCATTGGCACAATTTTGCTCACTACCAACTTAACTTTTTATGAAAGTTTTAAATCGTTGTTATTGTTCGCCGTCGCCTGCCATCATCATGATTTTTTCACTGATGGCAACGGTATTAAAGCCTGCATCCACAAATAAAATCTCGCCAGTAATACCGCTTGCCCAAGGTGATAACAAAAACAGCGCAGCATTACCCACTTCTTCTTGGCTGACATTACGCCCAAGTGGTGCGATTTTTTCGCTAACATCAAGCATACGGCGAAATGATTTAATACCACTGGCGGCCAGCGTGCGGATAGGGCCTGCACTGATGGCATTGACACGAATGCCCTCACCACCCAATGATGATGCCAAATAGCGTACCGAAGCTTCTAGGCTTGCTTTTGCCATGCCCATGACATTATAGTTTGGCAATACAGAAATACTGCCTTCATAAGTTAAAGTCAACAGTGAGCCTTGGCGTGCAGCAAGTAATTCACGCCCTGCTTTGGCAAGTGCGACAAAACTGTAGCTTGAGATATCATGGGCAATTTGACTGCCTTCACGAGTGGTTGCTTGGGTAAAATCGCCATCAAGCTGATCGGCAGGGGCAAAACCGATGGCATGCACAATGCCATCAATGCCTTTATCGTCACCTACGCCCCAATGTTTGGCGATTTCATCAAAACACACTTGAATCGACTCATCTGAGCCAACATCACACTCAATCCCCGCCACCGCATCAAATGCTTCGGCAGCCATATCCACACGCTTTTTAATTTTATCATTCGGATAGGTTAAAATCAGCTGCGCCCCCTCACGATGCAAGCTTTCAGCGATCGCCCAAGCAATTGATAATTTACTGGCAATCCCAGTCACCACAAAACGCTGACCTTTTAGTAACATGACTTTATCCTTTTGATAGAAATTTTTGCCATTATAGCATAGAATTTTAAAATGTGGGATATAATTAGTACAAATGTAAACTTAATTTTAAACATCAACTCGTCCAAAGTGTTTGATAAACGCTCAAAAAGTGATGAAAAAATCAGTTTTTTGTTAAATCAATCGCTATTTTATGATAAGCTATGCATTTTTTTACTAGACGCTTAAAATATGTCAAATTCTGATACCGTAAACTTTATCCACGATTACGAAATCCTGTCTAAGCATTATGCCGAAATCATCTCCTCAGCAGGAGAAGATTTGACCCGTGATGGATTAATTGACACACCAATGCGGGCTGCCAAGGCGTTTGGTTATCTTACTCGTGGCTACCATCAGGATTTGGCAACCGTGGCTAATAATGCCGTCTTTGATTCTGATAATCCTGAGTTAGTTTTGGTACAAAATATTGAATTTTATTCGCTATGTGAGCATCATCTACTACCTTTTTATGGGGTCGCCCATGTTGGCTATCTGCCAGATGGCAAAGTATTAGGATTATCTAAAGTGGCACGCATCATTGATATGTATGCACGCCGTCTACAAATCCAAGAAAACTTAACCAAGCAAGTGGCCAGTGCTATCGAAGAGCTGACGGGTTGCCGTGGTGTTGCGGTTATTATGGATGCCTGTCATATGTGCATGATGATGC
Source organism: Moraxella sp. HMSC061H09 (assembly GCF_001809255.1). Classification (NCBI taxonomy): domain Bacteria; kingdom Pseudomonadati; phylum Pseudomonadota; class Gammaproteobacteria; order Moraxellales; family Moraxellaceae; genus Moraxella; species Moraxella sp. HMSC061H09. The sequence continues at coordinate 31,662 of NZ_KV796856.1, read as the reverse complement.
GTGGTGTTGGCAAACAACAATCCACCACACGCACCACCAGCATGTTGGGTGAGTTTACCACCAATCATGACGCACGCCGTGAATTTTTGGATGCTGTACCTCGCCGAATGCCCGCTTTTGGTTAATTGGTTTACTTGTGGTTAAATGATTTGGCAATAGCTCGCCATTTGATAACAATCATCGCCAAAATGATTAAAAAAGAAGCGATTTTGTTTGGTAAAATTTTAATAAAGCACTTCTTTTTTTGGATAAATTTGCTATGATAAATCAAATTTTTAGACTTTTTGAGTCATGACTCATCATTTTCGCTCTTTGTTTGTCATCAGTATACATACTGTCATGCTGGTATTACTTGTTGGCTGCAAAAATTTGCCCGATACGCCTCACTTACCAAAGAGTCTGGCATTGACCAAACAGGTTCAAGAGCGTCACCAAATGGTCAAACATGGTGGCAGTTCAGACGGTCTCATCTCAGCCATCAACGCCCAAAGCCATCATCACCCCAATCAATCTGGATATTATCCGATTACAACAGGTGCCAATGCGTTTGCTGCACGCAGTACGCTGACTGATGTGGCAAACCAATCCATTGATATTCAATACTACATTTGGCATAACGATGAAGCTGGTCAACTGATGCTTAAAGACCTGTGGGAAGCGGCTGATCGTGGTGTGATTGTTCGATTGCTGCTTGATGATTTTAATAGCTCACCTGAACTTGATCAGCTCCTACTACGTATCTCAAAGCATAAAAATATTGCTGTCAGATTAATCAATCCCATGCCTTATCGTGGCTTCCGTAGTCTAAACTATATGTTACATCCCATACGCACCAATCGGCGTATGCATAATAAAAGCATGACATTTGATAATAAAATCAGTGTCATAGGTGGTCGTAATATCGGTAATGAATATTTAAATAATGCACCTGTTAATCATTTTGCTGATTTGGATGTCATGTTAGTTGGTCATGTCGTTGGCAAAATTACCCAAAGCTTTGAGATTTATTGGGCTTCACCCCTATCCTTTGATATTGAAACACTTGTCAAACATGACAACAAAGATGACATCAGTGGCATCAAACCTGTGGTATTTGATGAACTTGAAAAAGTCAAAGACAGCTCAGATGCTGATCGTGAGCTACGCACTTATCGCCAAGCCATGCAAAATTCAACCATTGGGCAAGATTTACTCGCCCAGCAAGTACCATTTTTTTGGACAGAGATTGATTTGATAGCAGATAATGTTATCAAATTAAACGGTCACTCAGATCCTAATGAATTTTTGGTTTCACAGCTACAAACACAATTGGGTCAACCAAGCAAAAAACTCAGCATCATCTCTTCTTATTTTGTTCCTACCAAAGAAGGTGTCGACACACTGATCACGCTTGCTAAAATGGGTGTTGAGGTGCGTATTTTGACCAATTCATTTGATGCCACCGATGTTGGTATTGTACATGCAGGTTACGCACACTGGCGAAAGCAACTACTGGCGGCAGGCGTGCATCTTTTTGAGATTAAATCTAGCGCTCAGAGTATCCAAGATAACGAAAATCGTTTTTGGCGTACACGCCAGCACAGCACCACAAGTCTACACGCCAAAGCCTTTGCGGTAGATGATGATCAAATATTTATTGGTTCATATAATGTCGACCCACGCTCAGCCAATATCAATACCGAGCTTGGTGTTCTTATCAAAGATAGTAAATTGGCAGGACAGCTACACAAAGCTTTGAGTAATAGCCAAGCCATCACCCATCAAGCCTATGAACTAAAACTTGACGCCAAAGGTAATATTAATTGGCATACCATCGAAAATGGTCAACCAGTCATTTTGCATCACGAACCACACATGAATCATAAAGATCGTATTATCATTTGGCTGGCTGGACTGATGCCTATCGATTGGCTACTTTGATATTAATCATAAATATATACCATCTAAATGAAAGCTTGAACCAAATTGTATAAATAATACTAGTGTTTTGTATGTTTTATTTGTAGAATATCCATGAGCAATCAATGCTTTATGGATATTTAGTGTATCTGCTTTTGATAAGATCTTATGAAGCATCAGATTTGCAAGATATTATCGATACTTCGCACCATCAAACCGTATGTTTGATTGGTATTTCATGAGAAGATTATCATGCCAGCCAACCAATTACCCAGCCAGCACTATTTTAGTGCCATTCTCATTACAAGTCTCATCGCCAGCGTGGCTTTTTTTGACTTTGCTATTTTTATATATCTGTCTGATTTATTACGACAGATCTTTTTTGGTGGTACGGAGTATACTTGGCTTTCTCGCCTGCAGTTGTTTGGACTGTTTTCAGCAGGTTATATTGCCAGACCCTTGGGCGGTTTGATGATTGGCTACTATGGTGATACCAAAGGTCGCAGGCCTGCACTATTCATCAGTTTACTGGGCATAACGATATTCACTTTATTCATCGGGTTATTACCACAGTATAGTCAAATTGGCTTCATCGCCCCCATTATCTTTATCGTTGCTCGAGTTATCCAAAGTCTTACCATTGGTGGCATCATGCCAAGCGTTTGGGTGTATGTCACCGAACATCTACCAACACGCCATATTGGCGTAGGTTGTGGTGCAATCTTATCTGGCTGTGTGCTGTCTTTGATTTTTTTAATTTTATTAATGAACTGGCTAGACGATACGCTAACTTGGGCACAGATGATGAGTTTTGGTTGGCGTATTCCGTTTATTTGTGGCGGTTTATTAAGCGTTATTTTAATCTTAATATCATACAAACACTTGCAAGAAACGCCCATTTTTTTAGAAGCACACTCTGAGCGGTCATTTCGCCCCAAACATGAGTCAATGCTTAGTAACATGAGTTTATCCACTTTGACCAACTCACAAATCAAGCAGCTTGATCATCTGCCAGCAATTGAGTTTCAGCTTTCTGAAGATACAAAAATGCCCGATCACAGCATAAGCCCAAGCTCAATGACATCACCACCCAAAATCAATGAGATAGATCAACGCACAGTCACAACAGCCATGCGACTGACCTCAAAACTAACCAGCTTTGCTAGGTCGTCAATCTCGTTTTTTCAAATCATTTGCAATAAAAATATGCTCATCAGTATTATTCCTGCCATAATGTTAATCAGTATTATGGTCAGTTTATTGATATTTACGCCAATTTTATTGGTAGATTTGATTGATGGTAGCTTTCGAATCTCTGAAACGGTTTTATGGTTTGGCAATGTGCTTGCAATTTTATTTATGGCAATTGGTTGCTTGATATTTGGCATTTTGGTGGATAGGCTTAATCCTGGTATTGTGCTAACTTTTGGTAGCCTATTCTTGGCGATGCAAGTGGCTTTGTTTTTTAATCATTTGCGTAATGGTGGTGAATATGGGTTGATATTTTTTGCCCTATTTGGATTTGCTTCAGGTATCATTGGTGCAATTCCTTCGGTTGTCGTGCGACTATTCCCTGCCAAGATTCGATTAACAAGCGTCAGTATCATTTATAATATCATCATCGCACTTATCGGCGGTTTGTTGCCGTTTGTTCTACATTCAGCCTCAGCTCATATCGCTTTTGCACCTATGATTTTCATCGTTTCATTATCGCTTTTAACAATGTTTATAAGCTTTTATATTTACTACATTCCTCGTACCGACCTTGATATGAATCGCTAAAAAACACCGCATGAGCTAATCATGCGGTGTTTTATATTGATGTGTTGTATTTTAATTATTTTATTAAAATACAACAGTTTTATTAAAATACAACAGTGTCCACGCCTGTGCTGCCAGCTTTTAGCATTAGATCCGCTGACTGCGATGCAAATATACCATGGCAAACCACACCCACGATATTATTTAAGGTGAACTCCATCTTGGCAGCATCGGTAATATCAAGGTCATAGGTATCCAAAATGACATTGCCATAATCTGTCACAAACCCTTCACGATATACAGGATCGCCACCCATTGCCACCAATTCACGCGCCACATAAGAACGCGCTTGAGGCAAAACTTCAATTGCAACAGGGAATTTGCCCAGTGTATTGACGATTTTTGAGTCATCTACCATACAAATAAACCGATTTGAGGCGGCGGCAACGATTTTTTCTCGTGTCAATGCACCACCACCACCTTTAATCATATTGCCTTTAGCGTCAATCTCGTCAGCACCATCTATATATAAATCCAGCACACCCAATTGATTTAAATCATAAATCTCAATACCCAAGGCCTTTAATTTATCCTCGGTAACCTGTGAGCTGGCAACTGCACCCTTAAGACGCACTTTTGGTAAAAGCTCAATCAGGCAATTGACTGTACTGCCTGTACCAACACCTAAAATCATGCCATCTTCAATATGGCTTAAAGCAGCTTTGGCAGCAGATTTTTTTTGAGTAAGTTTTGGATCGGTTGCGGTCATGACTATTTCCAATAAAAATTTATCTAATTTTACGCCAAAGTTACCAAAAACTAAACCATTTTTTATCAATTTGCTGATTTTCACTCACTTTAAGCCACTCATTTTATATCAAATCTAAAATTAACATGGCTAATATCCAAAATATGGTGGATAATCACGAAAATTTTTTGTAAAAATGTTACAATGCCGATTTATTTTTACTTTGATGAATTTGGGGAATTGGATGCAGGGAATCATCACATTATTACTTATTTTAAGTCCAATGTTTGTTGGTTTTGCACTACCAACATCACAAAAGTTGGCCGCATTTGGTGGACAGGCTCTGACTTATCTGATTTATCTTATTTTGATTGTCATTGGTATTGAGCTTGGTTTGGTGGATGATTTGGTGCAAAAGGTTGGGGACATTATCAAATATTTGGTTGTGTTAATCACACTGACCATTGGCTTTGGAGCGATTAGCTTGGTTTTTTTTGATAAATTCACTCAAAAAAATCAGTTATCTAAACACACACTACCCAGCCAAAAACCCAAAATCAGCCTAAGGGGCAGTTTGGCTCAGCTCATTTGTTTGGCAATTGGATTTATGGCTGCTAAATTTTTGCCAGCTGGATTTATACCACCTGAAAAGACGACCACCATCCTGCTAATGGCACTATTATTTTTGGTGGGTGTCAGCCTAAAAGGATCAGGGATTGGATTAAAGCAAGCCTTGGTCAATAAAACAGGTCTACAGGTCAGTGTCATATTTATTTTTTGTACCACCTTATCAGGCATCATTTTTGCAAGCATTTTTCATGAAGTCACGCTGATGCAGGGTTTGGCTTTGGCATCAGGTTATGGCTGGTATTCGCTATCAGGTACGATTATGACAGATGCTTATGGTGCGGTTTGGGGCAGCGTCGCCCTGCTTAATGACTTGGCTCGTGAAGTGATTGCCTTAATCTTTATCCCATGGGTCATGCGTTATTCGACATCTGTCGCTGTGAGTTTAGGCGGTGTAACCAGTCTTGACTTTACCCTACCAACCATCTTACAGGCGGGTGGTACACAGATTATGCCCATCGCCATCAGCTTTGGATTTATCGTTAATATTGTATCACCTGTGCTAATGGTGCTGTTTAGCTCATTTGGATGATTCATCAGGCACATTCAAAGCATTAAACCGAGTTACTTTAGCAATTGGCCCGCTCAATCAGCAGACGCATGACGGATGGTGACTTAGAAATCGCCTTGACAATCTCACTGCGTGCATGGCGTATCACAGAAATATTACTCAGTGCTGATGTATAAGCAAAATTAATCATAGAAAAGCTATGCATCATCAGCGAATTATGCCCTTTGACCGTGCGTTCATAATCGCTTAATAAGCGTGTGCTTAAGGGCATATTTTTGGCATGATACACATCTACCAATGCCAGCAATGCCTTCACATCAGATAAGCCCAAGTTAAGCCCCTGTCCTGCCAACGGATGTACCCCATGTGCAGCATCACCCATCAGTGCGATTAAACCCTTATGATAGCGATTGGCGGCTTGTGCAGATAGTGGAAAACTTGCGACCGACTGTATCTTATGAATATCCCCAAGTACATAGCCGCTTGCCAAAGCCAGCCTATTGATTAGGCTATCAGGATTTTGGTGGTAGTCGCTCAAATATGTCTCTGCAATCTGCTTGGGCAATGTCCAAACAATCGACTGCCATCGGCATTGATCATCTTGATTGAGATTGGCAATGGGTAATAGTGCCAAAGTGCCTGTTGGCAACATCACTTGGCGTGCTGTGTTACCATGTGGCTGATCGGTTCGTATGGCACAGCAGATGGTTTTTGGTGATAATTTAAGGTATCTACCCCCACCCCCATCTCACGGCGTACCAAAGACGCACGGCCATCGGCACCAATCAATAGCTTAGCCTTCACCATCTTGGCTTGATTGTCAGCTTGATAGCGTATGCACACACCGTCAGGCATCTCATCAAAAGCCATGCCATGAGCCGCCAAGCTGATCTCATATTTTAAAGTTAAATTTTCATAAGCTTTTGCACGATGCCAAAGTGCTTCATCCAATACTGATGGCTCAACCATAGACCCAAGCATGATATTTTCAAAGGCGTGTTCATCTTGAAAAATCAATTCACCAAAATCATCTCTCGCCCATACATGCATTTGGTCATAATCGGCGCGTCTGGTGATACCGTCCCATACATCGGCACTTTTTAATAAATCGATACTGCTAAGATTGAGTGCATAGACTCTGGCATCTCGCTGAGCCAATCTCTGATCAAACGATGCCTTACTAGGGGTAGGCTTACTATCCAAAATAATGACCTGCTTGCCTCTTTTGGCAAGTAAAATGGCACAGACCATACCGACAACACCAGCACCGATAATGGCAATATCATATTGTTTTATTTGAGATTTTGGATAAGCCCATGAGCTTGGTGGATTGTCTGCTGGATGATTTTGAACGGTCATAATAATCAGATGCGGTAAAATATGGTTTATTTTACCGCATCTGCTTTTATTTTTCAGAGAAAATTTGACGCTGATAAGCTTGGGTTGTTAAATTCAACATTTATCCCAAATAAACCCCAAAGGTTCTACCTGCTTGGGGTTTATTTCAACGATAAACATCTGCCAACTGATAAGTCAGCAATTAGCAGCGATAATATAAATCAAATTCAAGCGGATGCACCGCTTCATTTAATTTATGAACTTCTTGCATTTTTAGATCAATATAAGCATCAATCATATCTTTGCTAAACACATCACCTTTTAATAAAAAAGCATGATCTTGTTTTAAAGCTTTTAAGGCAGTTTCTAGATTTTCTGCCACGGTCGGAATCAATGCTTCTTCTTCTGGTGGCAAATCATACAAGTTTTTATCAGCTGCCTCGCCTGGGTCAATCTTATTTTCAATACCATCAATGCCTGCCATCAACAATGCCGCAAAACACAAATAAGGATTTGCTGCAGGATCTGGGAAACGGGCCTCAATACGCACCGCTTTTGGGCTAGAGACATGTGGAATGCGAATGGACGCCGAGCGGTTTGATGCTGAATACGCCAATTTAATCGGCGCCTCAAAATGTGGTACCAAACGCTTATAGCTATTGACGGTTGGGTTGGTGATGGCATTTAACGCACGAGCGTGTTTAATAATACCACCAATAAAATACAATGCCGTCATTGACAAGCCAGCGTACTCATCTCCAGAAAAAGTATTCACACCCTCTTTTGAGATGGAAATATGTACATGCATGCCAGAACCATTATCACCAACAATCGGTTTTGGCATAAAGGTTGCTGTTTTACCAAATTGATTGGCGACATTTTGCACCACATACTTAAATTGCTGAACCTCATCGGCCTTTTTAACCAAAGTATTAAAAGACACACCAATCTCAAGTTGACCCGATGCCACCTCATGATGATGCACCTCGACACGACCCTCGCCCATGATATCTTCAATACGATCACACATAACTGCACGCATGTCGTGATAATAATCCATGGGTGCAGTCACCGCATAGCCACCTTTTAAAGCTGGGCGTTGACCATTATTACCCCAAGCATACTCTTTATTTGACGACCAAGATGCCGCTTCGGAGCTTATGCTGTGCTGTGCCCCTGATTCATCAATTTGCCACTTCACATCATCAAAAACAAAAAATTCAGGCTCAGGGCCAAAATAAGCCGTATCGCCAATCCCTGTTGATTTAAGATAAGTTTCGGCACGGCGTGCAATTGAGCGGGGGTCTTTTTCATAACCTTGCATTGTCGCAGGCTCAATCACATCACAGCTAACCACGACAGTCGGTGATTCATAAAAGGGATCCAAATATGCTGTTTTGGCATCAGGGAGTAAAATCATATCCGAAGATTCAATTCCCTTCCAGCCTGCCACTGACGAGCCATCAAACATTTTACCATCTTCTAGCGTATCTTCGTCCACGGTCGATGCTGGAAAAGTTAAATGTAGCTCTTTGCCGTGCGTATCTGTAAAGCGAAAATCCACCCATTTCGCCCCTGATGATTCAATCAGGTCAAATAATTTGTTTGACATCGTACACTCCTGATTTTTTATTCAATTTTTAATTACGCTTGCTGATCTGATCAAGTATCAGCAATTAACCTAACAAGTATCATACGCTTTTTTTGGATAAAGGTAAAGGTGAAAACCCAACCAAACCCTTATTATTTATATAAAGAATAAATAACTATATATTTATAATTAATAAAAATATATAGATGGATATTTTAATTTTTTTATCTATAAGTATTTGATTATATTTATTTTATGTGTCTATTATAAAGTTATTGAATTTATGTAATATTAAATAAATTAAATAACTATTTTTATTATTTTTTTAGTAATAATAATATATGATGATATCATTAGTTTTTATTATGATATATTAGTACGCAGCATCACTGTGATTGTCATAAAAAAAAATCGCACTCACAAGTGCGATCAGCGTCAAAAAGTATCAAAATTTTACGCAGTCAATCAGGCAGATTCATCTTGGTCGTGTCAGGATTTAGACCAAAATAAAATACGACTGTTGCCACCAAACTATTCACGCCAATAAACGCCCAATCTGGCCCATCATGATGTAATACAAATCGCCCAAGCAATACCGATACACCAAGCATAATCATAAAACATCCCGGCAAATAACCAATCATGATTGGGTGTGTGACACAAATGACCGCACCCGCCTGACGCTTGGGGTGTAATCGTTTAAGATTAATAAAAAAACCAATGGTATAAACAATGCCACCCATCAACAAATAACCTAAAAATCCCATACCATTTTTCCTTACCCTTTAGTACTTAAGCCCAAATCAGTGATTGGTTATGTTAAAACTCTTGTATTAAATTAATGCGTTTATCATCACAAGCGACTTGGTAGATGGTATTTACCGCACCCATTAAGGCAACAGCATAGCGACTATCAAGCATGGGATTGGTGTTCGTACTGGCATCATGCAGCTTAGCGATAACCAATAGCCCGTCAGGTCTTACGATAACCTGATCGGTGATATCATTGACTGATAAATTGATGGCATTGGTAGAAAAATACTTCCAGCCATCTTGTTTGGTGAGTACAAGCAGTGGCTCTGGTGTATCCCAAGCTTTGGCGGCATCGTTTGGTTCTTTCATTTGCATCTTGTAGCCGCCTTGTGCTT
>NZ_KV796856.1:0-21939 GCF_001809255.1 Moraxella sp. HMSC061H09 | reverse complement strand
CTTAATACTGGCAGGCGTATTTTTGTCAATGGTATAGCAGCCGATATAAAAGTCTTGTTTGGGATCTGTTGTTGCTGTCTTGGCTGATGTTGATACAGCAGGTTCATCACCACAAGCCACCAACATGACCATGATAAATACAACATTTGCAAAAAAGATGAGTTTCATTAAATTTTAATACCGTGATTAAATGATCATTCATGTTGCCATGATTGCTTGTCGCTATTGTACCTAGAAATTATATTTTTGGCTAGGTTTAAAATAACTGGAAAAGCAACTTAAAGTTAAGTAAAATAAATTCCCATTGTTCAATGTTTCATCTTCAACCCATTTTCTAAGCTTATTATCATGAATACAGCCAAGCGGTACCGATTATCTGTCGTGATGATTGTCAAAAACGAAGCTGACAATCTTAAGGTTTCTTTGCCTGCCATTGCCGATTGGGTAGATGAAATCATCATTTTAGACAGTGGCAGCACCGATGATGGTCAAAAAATTGCCCAAAGTCATGGGGCAAAATGGCATGTCAATACCGATTGGCAAGGCTTTGGCAGGCAGCGACAGCTTGCCCAAGCTTATACCACAGGCGACTGGATTTTGGCATTGGACGCTGATGAAGTGGTGACACCACAGCTCAAAAACAGCATTTTAAAGGTCATCAAAAACCCCCCTACCGATACGGTTTATGGCATCAAACGGCTTGATTTTGTCTTTGGGCATCAAATTGATAATGCCTTATGGGGGGTTAAGGCCCATTGGCGACTGTATCCCAAAAAGTTTCAATATGACAACAACCTAGTGCATGAATCTGTGATATTAAATGACGCAACAACCAAAAAATTAAGTGGTTTTTTACACCACCACACCGCCCCCACGCCACTGTTTTGGCTAAATAAACGCTTAGATTATGCCAAAGCATGGGCAGATGACAGGCACGCTCAAGGCAAAAAGGGCAAGTTTTATAAAGTTGTGGTTAATCCTTTATGGGCATTTATTAAACAATACCTACTTGACGGTCGATTCTTACAAGGTCGTTATGGGCTGATTTATTCATTATTTTTTACCCAATATACATTTAATAAATATGCTTGTCTGTATGATTTAACCCACAACCAAGCCGAACACGCTTTTTTACATTCTGTGGCGATGGCACAAAACTTAAAACCCATTGATGTTTCACAAAAAAAATCCACGCTGTCATTGGTGATGATTTGTAAAAATGAAAGTAAACATCTAAAAGCATGTCTAGAGACGGTGCATGATATCGTTGATGAAATCATTGTGTTAGACAGTGGCAGTACTGATAACACTCGCCAAATCGCCAAAAGTTATGGGGCAAAATGGCATGTCAATACCGATTGGCAAGGCTTTGGCAAACAGCGACAGCTTGCCCAAGCTTATGCCACAGGCGATTATGTGCTTGCGCTTGATGCGGATGAACGCCTTGACCAACCCTTGCGACAAGCCATTACCGATGTACTCAAAAATCCTGTGCAAACCGATAAAGTATTTAGTGTGGCACGAGTTAATACCTTTTGTGGCATTGAGGTACAACCACGCTGGTGGTATGCCGACAAACTATCACGACTTTATGCACGCCAACATTTTCAATATTCTGATTTAAAAGTCCACGAATCACTCAATCAATATGGCAAGCCAAGCATGGTATTAGATGGTTATCTTAAACATTTAACCAACGACAATTTGCATCATTTTTTATTAAAAAATATCCGATATAGTTACGATTGGGCAAAAGATAAATTCACCCACAACAAAAACACATCACTCATCGCTGGTTTTTTTCGGGCGGTATTTTCTTTTATCCGAGAGTATGTCATTCGTGGCGACTTATTGGGTGGTGCTTATGGCTATATTCTTGCCATGGCATCGATGGGCTATACCCTAGATAAATATATCATACTATGGTGGTTAAACAATAAGGAGAAACCATGATACAAAATTTTGTCATCAGTGTAAAAACTGCCACAAAAAGAAGAGAACATATTATGTGTGAATTTGGCAAACAAGGCATTGCCTTTGAGTTTTTTGATGCAGTAACACCCACTGATATTAGCAAGTACGCCCAAAAGCTTTCAATCCCAATCATCAACAACCAAAGACTCACCGATGGCGAAAAAGCCTGCTTTTTAAGCCATGTAGCACTATGGCAACAGATGATTGATGAAAACTTGGATTATATGGCAATTTTTGAGGACGATGTCTATTTGGGGAATGATGCAGCTTGTTTTATTAAAAATGATTGGCTATATTTTGAGTTTGATATTATAAAACTTGAAACTCAGCATGAATTGGTTCATATTGGCAAAAGTATCCATCACCATGGTAACAGAACGCTCAACCCTCTAAAAAGCACCCATGTCGGCACCGCTGGCTATATTATCAGCCAGTCAGGTGCTAAGCGGCTACTAGAATTTATTAAAAGTATTGATGAATATGAATATTATGCCATTGACCATGTCATGTTTGGTGCTTATCTCTCTAAGGGCAAAGTACTACAGTTATGCCCTGCACTGTGCCAGCAGTCAGACAGTCAGATAAAAAATCTAGAAAGTCAGTTGGAGCAGGATAGAAAAAATCACCAGTATATTTATCATACCAACGAATCGCTATACACCAAACTCAACAAGATAGTCAAACGCTTTTATAGAAGTTTTGGAAAACGATTTTTTTATATTACTGTCGCATTTCGCTGATTAATTAATGACCATAAAATTTTATTCATCTGACATTTTTTGACGAGCTTTAATATTTGATTTTGAAATGGGTCGTGATGGGTTTAGGCTCTCACCTGCCAAAACTTTTTCATAACAGTCTAAATAAGCGTTTGACATAGACAAATGACTAAAATGTCTCTTAGCATGTTCATGGCACGCAAGGCGGTCAAATTGTGCCACATCTTTAAGGGCTTCACTTAAAACCGCATAACTGTCTGACAAAAGCCCCACTTCTTGGGTAACAATATCGGACATTGCCCCAAAAGGTGTGGCAAACACAGGGCAGCCCAAATATAGGCTTTCAATGACTGCAAGCCCAAAAGGCTCATGCCACAACACAGGAAAGATTAACGCTTGTGAGTTGGCAATTAGCTCATTTTTCTTTACTCCGCCAACCATTCCATGAAAATGCAACCGTGAAGATAAATAACAATAGGGATTGCGACGGATATTAAAGCGATTGCCCCCCAAAATATGCAATGGTTTGTTTGCTTGTTTTGCAATGCGTACAGCACCTTGTAAGTTCTTAATACGCCAAGATGCTTTGGCTAAAAAATGGCAGTAATCTTTTGGCTTAAAATTTGGCTCGCCATAATCAGGCCAGTATAATCCATTATGCACATAACAAGTTGCGTGATTATTTTCGGCATGTTTAGAAGACAGATAAATGGTGTTGATTGGAAACTCTTTTTCAACTTCACTGTTACTGTGCTCTGTGCAAACAAAAGGTTTATGTAACTCACCTTCATAAGGAAAGTGAAAATGTACCATATCCGCCCAGTCATCAATTTGCTCATGTAATGGCTTTGACTCATCAAAAACCTGCACATAAGGTGCATGATTGGCATTGGCTTTGAGTAAAAAACGCACCTGATGCCCCAAGGCAGTTTGCCCTTGATACAATGCCCATAATACTCTTTCTGTACCGCCATAATCATTCGGTGGTATCGGCAATGAAGTTAATAATACATGTAAAATTTTCATGGTCAAGCCACCAAATGAAATTGGGTGGGTAGATTCTGTGTTACGCTTGGTTCTTGGTCATGTAGCGACTCACCATTGAGTACTTTATCATAATAGTGAAGATAATTTTGACTCATGACCAAATGATTAAAGTTATCTTGAGCGTATTCATGGCAATGCTTACGATTAAATATGGCGATGTTTTTGATTGCCTCTACCATCTCTGATTTGCTTTGGGTGCTAATGCCCACCTCTGGGATAATCAGCTCTGGCAATGAACCACACCGACTGCCAATGACAGGACAGCCCAAATATAAGCTTTCAATCATCGCAAGCCCAAACGCTTCATAATTAAGTACTGGAAAAAGCAATGCACTTGAATTTTTAATGACCTCATTTTTTTTATCCCCACCAAGCATACCATAAAATGTCAAATCAGCCCCTTGGTAATAATAAGGTTGATACTTGCCTGCTTTATATTTTAAAGAGTAGCGTTTACTGCCGATAACATGTAACGGTCTGCCTGCTTGACGGGCGATGGTAACACTATCTTTGAGATTTTTATCTTTATACTTCGCATTTGCCAAAAAATGTACATAATTTTTTGGCGTATTTAAATTCGGCTGGCCATAATCTGCCCAATACAGCCCATTATGAACATACGCTTGACCACCGCTTCTCTGGGCGTGTAATTTTCCCAAAAAAATGGTATTTTTGGGAAAGCTGGCAGGTGTGATTTGTTGATTGTGTGTGGTGCAGACAAAAGGTGTCGTAATCTCACCACGATATAAAAAATGAAAATGAATGATGTCCGCCCAACCTTCCACCTGTTTTTCAAGGCTGATATTAGGATTAAACACCAAAGCATCAGGGTGCTTATTGTCATGCTTGGTTAAAAATTTAACTTCATGCCCCAAGGCAGTTTGCCCTTGATACAATGCCCATAATACTCTTTCTGTGCCGCCATATTTGGTCGGTGGAATGGGCATGCGAGTGAGTAAAACATGTAATATTTTCATAAATGAGCAGTGCAATAAGCCTAAAATTGACAAATGATAATTTACATCATATATTAACAGAAATTTTTTAAAAAACAATTCAATCATCTTGCAAACCATCATCACTTGGCTTTAAATAATAGCTCAACATTCAGTACAAAAACAGGTATATTATTATGTCTTATCCCAACCAAAATTTACCGATAATTCATGCATTATGGATTGGTGATACACTCGGAAAACTCTCCGCTGCTTGTTTGTCTTCTTTTGTTCAACAAGGGCATCGGGTATGTTTACATGCCTACACACCCATCAGTGATGTGCCATCTGGTATTGATATATGCGATGCTAACTTAATTATTCCCAAAGAAAAAATCATCAAGCATAAAGCCACAGGCAGTTATGCGTTATTTTCTGATATTTTTCGTTATGAGCTATTAAATAAGACAAATCATGGCATCTATGTTGATTGTGATGTGTATTGCTTAAAACCCATAACCATGCCCAATCATGGTTATCTTTTAGGATATGAAGATGATACTAAAATCAACGGAGCAATATTGGCCCTGCCCAAAGAAAGTGAGTTATTACATGCCTTATTAAAATCAGCTTACGACCCCTATTTTGTACCACCATGGTATAAATCTAGAAAACAAAAAATACTTAAAATACGCAAACAATTTGGATTTTCAAGACATGTTGCAAACATGCCATGGGGTGTGATTGGGCCTGATGCCATCACATACTATGCCCAGCACTATCAGATAGCTCATTTTGCCCAAAGTATTGATGTTTTTTATCCCATCCATCATCACTGTATTGGGCATCTATTAAATTCTCGTTTATCTATCAAAGATATTATCACGCCTGACACATTGTGTATTCATCTATATCAAGAAAGACTAAGGCACCTTGACTTATCTTGCCTGCCCCAAAATTGCATTTTAGATAAGATCATCAATTCACACTAAAACAGACCAAATAACCGTCAAGACCTTAAACAAATAGTTAATCTTAAAAATACGCTTAAATTATCATTCATGATTTAAGCGTCAATCGTCTAATTTGTACAATTAGGTACAGTCACCTAATCATATCTATCAATCAATTTGCAGATAAAATTAGCCATTATACCTAAAAATATCCACTTATGATAAAATACCCCAATCAATATGTACCGATAATAAAAAGCCAAGTTAAAACGGTCAATAAATTTAACCAGTGTTTGGTAGATTTTAGTGGGTCAAAATTAGCCATCAGCTTGACCAATCCTACCCATTGATATTAGTATTTAAATTTATAATATTTAATTTATCTTATAAATCCAATTTGGAAAGCCAATGCTACACAACCTTACCTTTGGTCTGTTTTCTAAAAAAGACACCGCAAGTTTTATGCAACTGATGGTTTATGTTAAACCTTATAAAATGCGTATCGTATTTGCTTTACTTGCTATTATTGGAGTGGCATTCACAGAAAGCTATTTAGCAGCATTTATTGCACCGCTTGTTAACCAAGGTTTTGTTTTACCTGACGGTACAGATATGCCCATGCTGATTGGCGATGGTATATTAGAAAAGCTTAAGTATTATGTAGATAGTTTTCAGCATGCCATTTGGGGTACCAAGCATAAAGTTTGGGTTGTTCCGCTATTTTTTATGGGTTTGGTCATTTTTCGTGGTATATGTCGTTTTATCAGTGCTTATCTGATGGCATGGGTAGCCACGACTGCGATTGGTCATCTGCGACAAGATATGTTTGATAAAATGTTGTTATTGCCATCAGAGCAGTACCAAAGTATGTCATCGGGTGAAATGTTGATGAACATGGTACAAATGGTAGAAAATTCTATCAATCATGCCAGCGGTGTTTTTATTGTTTTAACACGAGATACCTTGATTGTCATTGGGCTGGTTTGTGTACTATTTTATTTAAATTGGCAACTTGCCTTACTGATCATGGTCATGTTTCCAATTTTATCGGGGTTATCACGCTATTACCGTAATCGTCTAAAAGGTGTCATTAATAACGCCCAAAAAAGTATCGGTTCTTTAAATACCGTGATTAATGAAACCCATCAAGGTCATCGGGTCATTAAGCTGTTTGGTGGGCAACAACACTCAGCCAATAAATTTAATCAAGTCAATACGCTCATCGTTCAACTTGGCAAAAAAATCAGTCAAGCAGATGCTGCACGCTCTCCCATCAGTGAAGTTGTTGGCTCAACCGCTTTGGCAGTGGTGATATTTTTTGCCTTATGGCAAAGTCAGCAAGGTATGACGACCATTGGCGAATTCATGGCATTTATTGTGGCAATGATGCAAATGTTTGGTCCTATTAAAAATCTTGCTAATATCAGCATACCGATGCAGACAATGTTTCTGGCAGCCGATTCGGTGTGTGCTTTTTTGGATACCAAATCCGAGACCGACCAAGGTACAACCAAGCTTAGCAATGTCCAAGGTTATATTCATTTTAATCATATCAGCGTACAGTATAGTAATGAAACAACCAAAGCTTTGGATGATTTTAATCTTAATATCCGCCCTGGCGAAAAAATCGCTTTTGTTGGGCGATCAGGCTCTGGTAAGACAACTGCCATCAATCTACTACCACGCTTTATCAATCCTGTTGCTGGTGAGATTTTGTTGGATAATATTAATATTCAAGAAGTCCACCTTGCTAATCTAAGAAGCCAGTTTGCCTTAGTCTCTCAAGAGATTTTTTTGTTTGATGATACCTTATTTGAAAATGTGCGTTATTCACGCCCAGCTGCGACCGAAATGGAGGTGATGGCAGCTTTGCAGGCCGCCAATCTCAGCGAACTGGTTCATAAACACCCCAAAGGCATACATCAACCGATCGGTACTAATGGCAGTCTTTTATCAGGAGGTCAGCGTCAGCGGGTATCCATTGCACGCGCCATCTTAAAGGATGCGCCAATTTTGCTACTAGATGAGGCAACCAGCGCGCTTGATAATGAGTCTGAGCGTCTTGTACAGCAAGCACTTGAGCGTCTCATGACAGGACGCACCGGCATCATTGTGGCACACCGCTTAAGCACCATCGAACAAGCTGACCGTATCATCGTCATGGACGGTGGAAAAATCATCGAAGAAGGCTCACATACGGAGCTTTTGGCAAAAGGTGGATATTATGCCATGTTGCACAATACCTCAAATGCGATTTGTGGTCAATCGATTTGATGCATGCTTATTGTATGATTATCCTTGATTAATTATCTCTGCTCAAAAGAAATATTAGTATGCTAATCAATCAGTTGGATAAAAAGCACATGGCAAACTACAAGCTTGCCATGTGCTTTTTTTAATAGTATGGTTGGTATCATCATATGATGATGTTTCATGCTATTATAAATTACAATTTGGTAACTTCTTCAGCCTGTAGACCTTTATCGCCAGTTGTTACAACAAATTCTACCGCTTGACCTTCTTTTAGTGAGCGATAGCCTTCCCCTTGAATTGCACGAAAATGCACAAAAACATCTTCGCCAGTCTCACGCTGAATAAACCCAAACCCTTTGGCGTCATTAAACCACTTTACAACACCTTGTTCTTTAGACATAACAATTTTCCTTAAATGCTCAACAAACTGAGCTACTTCATTACCAAAAGAGGCTGATGGTTTCATCATATCATCAGCCTACCAAAAATCATGATTGATTTTGAAATTTCATCTTAACATTATTTTCATCAAGAACAAAGGCTTAATACAATAAAATTTTATAAATAGTGAACATTTATTTTTAAAATGATTAATTGTGTTAACTCAAAATCTTGTATTTAAACCATTTGCCAAAATTGCTTAAATTGGCTACAATAATTTTTTGGCAAATGCAGTTAACTTTATGACCATTCAAACCACCAAAAAAGTCGCTTTGATTAATGGGCCTAATTTACATCTTTTGGGTATCCGAGAACCTGAAATTTATGGCTCAGTTACTCTGACAGATATCACCAATCGCTTAACATCTCAAGCGATATCACATGGAATTGAGCTAATCGCTTATCAATCAAATCACGAAGGTGCGATTGTCGATTTCATCGGTGAGTGTGGGCTTTTATCATCCGATCCTGTTGACGGTGTTATTATTAACCCTGGGGCTTATACACATACTTCTGTGGCGATTCGTGACGCTTTATCAGCCATGGATAAGCCATTTATCGAGGTGCATTTATCAAATATTCACTCGCGTGAACCTTTTCGTAGTCACTCTTATTTGTCTGATAAAGCAGTTGGTGTTATCTGCGGTTTAGGTGACATGGGTTATACGATGGCAATGGACTGGTTTATCAAGCATCTTAACTAGCTATTTGGTAAAATTTATGTTCAGGGTACTGATAAATTAACAGCCTAATGTAAAAATCAGGCTGTTAATGATCATACCAATTATACCAATGGGTTGATTATAGGGATTTTATACGGCTTATCTTTTTGATCTGTCTTCTGACGCTCATCAGAATTATCGCCTTCTTGCTGAAATTTTGGATTAAAGCTTTGAACCAAAGGATTGATTGGCAGGCCCATTTTATCAAGCTCATCAGTCACACCTGATTGGATATTATCGCCCTCAAATAAACGCTCATCATCATTACGATCAAGCGTTAAATGCTCAAAATCAAATAAATTTCGGTCAGCAAGCTGGCTTGGTGCAACATTTTGCAAGGCTTTAAACATGCTTGCCAAACGCTTGGGGTGGGCATTATCCCACTCACGCAACATATCATTAATCATGGCACGCTGTAGATTTTCTTGTGAGCCACACAAATTACAAGGAATAATGGGGAATTTTTTATAATTGGCATATCTAATAATATCTTTTTCGGCAACATACGCCAGTGGGCGAATGAGTATATTTTGCTTATCATCTGATAGCAGTTTGGGCGGCATGGCTTTTAAACTACCCCCATGAAATAAGTTTAAGAAAAAAGTTGCCAAAATGTCATCACGATGATGACCAAGTGCCACTTTGGTTGCACCAATTTGCTTGGCAAACCCATAAAGTGAACCACGGCGTAGGCGTGAGCAAGCTGAACAATAAGTTTTGCCCTCTGGTACAACAGATTTGACGATACTGTAAGTATCTTTTTCTAGAATATAATAAGGAATGCCTTGCTCTGACAAGTAGCGTGGTAATACTTCTTCGGGGAATCCAGGTTGTTTTTGGTCAAGATTGACCGCCACTACCTCAAAATGAATCGGTGCAATGCGTTTTAAGAATAACAAAATATCCAGCAAAGTGAAGCTGTCTTTACCGCCAGAAATGCACACCATGACAACATCGCCATCTTCAATCATCTTAAAATCACGAATCGCCCAAGAAACCTCTTTTCTTAGCTTTTTTTGTAATTTTTTAAATCGACCAGATGTGATACCATCATCAAGCTCATGAGGCTCATCATCTGGCGGCAATCCATCATCGCCATCTTCTGTCATATGAACGGACTTACCCAAAAGAACATCGGCAATATGTTGCTCGTCGGTGGTTTTTGCTTGAGAATGCTCAATGTGTGAATTTGTCATAATCTACTCTGTTTTAGCTTTTTTCTTAATTGTATATCGTTTTTCGCCTTGCAGATTGGCTTCGGCAAGTTTATCAGTCAAACGCTTGGCTAAATTTTCATCTGCCGATTTTGGATTGACATAAACTCGTTTTATGCTTGGTTGATTTGGCGTATGTTCGCTATGATTTGAACGGCGAGCGTTAGGCGTCGCTCGTTTTGCGGATTTATCAAAATGACCAAAGCGGTCAGTGTGCGATTTTTTGCCATCTTTGCCAAACTTTTGATGAGGTTTTTTATCGGTGCTTTGATTGCGTGTTTTAGTAAAACGCTTGGGCTGATCATGGTTTTTGGGCATGTGATGCTGTGCATTTTGATCCATGGTCTTATTGGTGATAACGGTCATAGATTTGACTGCATTTTTATGGCGAATCTCATAACTGCGATGGATGGGTTTTTTTAGATCAAAATCAAAACCAATGGTTTCATGCGTGATATCTTTGACATCATATCGTGCCATCAAACTTTCGTCAAATTCAAAACGGGTGTAATTATTGCTAAAGTATAAAACACCGTCTGAAGTTAAGCGATTCATCGCACGATTGATTAATGCCACATGATCTCTTTGGACATCAAATGTCCCTTTAAATTTTTTGGAATTAGAAAAAGTTGGCGGATCAATAAAGATAACTTCATATTGCTCGGTATGGTGTTTAATCCATTCAAAAACATCGTGTGCGATGAATTGATACCTCTCACCATCATCATAAAAAGCATCAAGCACCAGACCATTTAAGGCAAAATTTTGTTTTCCCCAATCCAAATAATTGGCAGACAGATCCACACTGGTTACCGATTTTGCACCTGCCAAAGCTGCATGAACAGAAGCCGTACAGGTGTATGAAAATAAATTTAACACTCGCTTGGCACGGCTGGCATCACCGATTTTGGCACGCATATGGCGGTGGTCAATAAATAGTCCTGTGTCCAAATAATCAGTGAAATTAACATAAAAATAAGCACCAAGCTCACGCACCACCCACATTTTTTTGCGTTTGGTGGCGTTATCATTTTTGGTATATTGCTCATTACCCGACTGCTTGGCACGCGTCTTGATAAAAATGGCTTCACGAGATACGCCAAATACTTCTCGAGTAGCTTGCAGAACAAGATTAAAGCGAGTTTTGGCGACATCAGCGGGAATTTGTTTGGGTGGTGCGTATTCTTGTACATGAATTTTATCGCCATAGACATCAATCGCAACATTAAAATTTGGTAGGTCAGCGTCATAGACACGCAGGTTGGTCACGCCTATTTTGGTCGCTTGTCTTTTAAGATTAGATAAATTTTTTTGTAAGCGATTAATAAAATCTTGAGCATCTGGATGGATAATCTCTTGTTTTTGCCACTCAAAAATTAGGGCAGATGGCTCAGACAAGCTCAGCTCACCATGGCGAAAATACACCGTCAAAGCACCATTATGGCAACGCAAAGTCTGGGGACCTATAATTGGTAAAGTATCTGCATGCTCAACATGACTTGCCAAGACCGCTATCGTGGCATCAATCGCTTGTCCTGTATTGGCAGAAACTGACCGCATGGCAGCGGCAATATGCAATCCAAGCCCATGATATAAAGGTTTAATAAAGTCGGTATCCCCCAATCGCTCTCCATAGGGTGGATTGGTGATGATTAAAGGCTTTGAGCAAGTCAAAGTGGATAAAAGCTTAGGCAGCCGATATAAAGCACGCTGGGCCAAGGTGACTTGATCTAATATGGGGCTAAGCCCTGCCGCTATCAGATTTTTATGGCAAGCCTGTACCACATAAGCATCGGCATCGCAGGCAATCACTGTCAAAGGATTGTTTTGCAGATGTGATAAACACGCATGAAATCGCTGTGTGGCATCGGACACCATCTCATCCCACAGTTTATCATCATGATGCTGCCAGCAATAAAATCCAAATTCATCAGCTGCCTTTTCAAGCCCAACAGGATAATCCGCACGCATCAGTAATGCTTCGGTGATGAATGTGCCTGAGCCACACATCGGATCGATGATGGCATCATGAATGCCTTGATGCCAACCGCATTCATACAACAGTGCCGCTGCCAAATTTTCTTTGAGTGGCGCTGCGGTATTAGCAACACGGTAGCCTCTGCGATGTAAACTGACACCCGATAAATCCAAAAAAATTTCGGCAAATTTATGGTTGGCTGTCGCAAAAATCTGAAAATCAGGCTGCTTGGCATCAACATCAGGCCGTGCACCAAAAGCACGATTAAAGGTATCTGCAATGGCATCTTTAATGCGTAAAGTGGCAAATTGTTGATTGACCGATAGGCGTTTGTCAGTCGAAAGACGAATCGCAAAACGATGTTCAAGCCCAAATAAATTTATCCAATCAATACGACTGGCAAATTGATATAATGCCTCAGGCACATCCTCATCCAATACTTCAACAGGTTGGTTGGTTGTAGCTTGCGATAATTTCTGTTTAAAATGATATTCACCAAGCGGCAATAAAACACGGCTGGCCACTCGGCTATATAGGCAAATGTGATAAAATTTTGCCAAATCCACAATGACTGCCACACGCCCTGCACGCAGCACATCGCTTGATAAGCCAAAACTGTTCAGTTCGATTTGCAAGGCAGCCTCAAGACCATCGGCACAAGTCACAATGACTGTAAACTCATTGACATCAAAGTTTTTAAGATCGGCAAAATAAGAAGGTCTGTGCTGAGTCATAAAAGTCCAAATTTTGGTTTGAAATAACAGAGTATTATAGCATAAACCATGATAGCAATTTAAAAAATATGAACCGCCCATGTTCTTAGGCGATTCATATTTTTAGATGTTTTTTGGATATTTAAATTTTTTGTTCATCATCTTCAAATTTAAACCGCTGTGCTTGATCACCATCTGCAGTCATGATCAGCTTCATATAAGGAAATGGCACTTCAATGCCTGATTCATCAAGTGCTCGCTTGATTTTTTCATTGATATTTTCTTTAATGATTGGAATTCTAGCGACCGAAAGTGGTGCTACCCAAAAACGCACAATCAAATAAATACCAGACTCACCAATCTCTGATACTGTCGCAAGTGGTGCAGGATGTTTTAAGACCACTTCATCTTTTTGTAGTGTTTTCATAATCACACTTCTGGCTGCTGTGATGTCTGCGTGTAATCCGATGCGAGTTTTAACATCAAAGCGAATCATTTTTTTGGAAGTTAAATTAACGACCTCGGATGAGGCAACCGTTGAATTTGGAATGATAATAATGATATTATCACGGTCAAGAATTTGGGTAGCTCGCAAGGAGATTTTAACCACACGACCTTCTTTTTCACCCAAGCGAATCCAATCACCAACTTGAAACGACTGTTCAACCAAAATCACGACACCAGCGATAAAATTAGCAAGGGTGCTTTGAGATGCCCAGCCAACCGCAAGACCAGCAATCCCCAAACCTGCCACGATGGAAAATATATCAAAGCCAAATTTTGCCATGACTGTGGCAAAAGCAAGTGCCAGTATCATGACCAGTAACAGGTTTTTTAAAAGCTGTTCAATGGAAGCATTCAAATCATAATGCTTTAGTACACTGCTGACCATTTGACCACTCAACGCCCAAAGCACATAATAAAAACCCGCCCATGTTGCTGCTTTGGCTGTGGCTGTGACAGTTTTATCAGTGATGCCAATTTGTGACATGACCGCAAGCAAGCTGGTCATAAACCATAAATATCGCAAAGTCGCACGAGCGATACGCGCATAGCGATAAGGCAGACCAAATAATTTGCGTACAGTTTTGACGGTATAAACCAAAAACCAATAGATAAATCCCACCAGCAGAAGTAAAATGATGATTTTAATGCCGCTACTTAATATCGATAAGCCGATGTGTGCTAAGGTTAGCTTTTGATCATCCAACGATCCGCCAAACAGTTGGTAGATATTTTGGTATAGCTCTTTTAAAATTCTTTCAAAAAATTCAGCGATTTTTGGTGTCGTCATGACGAATATCGTACGGCTTATGAATAAAGTTAAATACAATAAAATACAATCAAGCAGGAAAAATAAGCACAAAACCCTTAAGGTAACATACCTCAAGGGTGTGAAATTAGATGAATTTATGCGTAATCGTCTGCTGGTTGGTTATTTTTATCTGCCAAAAAGAACCAAGTATCAAGCACTGAATCTGGATTTAAAGAAACCGAGTCAATACCTTGCTCCATCAGCCAATAGGCCAAATCGGCATGGTCTGAGGGGCCTTGACCGCAGATACCCACATATTTACCAGCCTTATTACAGGCATCAATCGCTAGGCTTAGCATTTTTTTGACAGCAGGATCACGCTCATCAAATAAATGCGACACAATACCAGAATCACGATCAAGACCTAATGTCAGCTGAGTTAAATCATTTGATCCAATTGAAAAGCCATCAAAATATTTTAAAAATTCATCGGCAAGCACTGCATTGGTTGGCAACTCACACATCATGATAATTTCAAGCTCATTATCGCCACGCTTTAAGCCATTTTTTTCAAGTAGTTCAATCACTTGCTTGGCTTCGCCTGTCGTGCGTACAAATGGAATCATAATTTTAACATTGGTCAAGCCCATGTCATCACGCACATATTTTAACGCACGGCATTCAAGTTCAAAGCAGTCACGGAAATTGTCTGACACATAACGGCTTGCCCCACGAAAACCAAGCATTGGGTTTTCTTCTGAAGGTTCATACAGCTTACCACCAATTAAATTGGCATACTCATTTGACTTAAAGTCACTCATACGCACAATCACAGGCTTATCACGGAATGCTACCGCCAAAGTTGAGATGCCTTCAATCAATTTATTGATATAAAATTCCACAGGAGAATTATAGCCTGCCATCCGTTCTTGAACGGCTTGCACGGTTTCTTGTGGTAGCGTATCAAGGTTTAATAAAGCTTTTGGATGTACGCCAATCATGCGATTGATGATGAATTCAAGTCGAGCCAAACCCACGCCTTGGTTGGGAATCTGTGCAAAGCCAAAGGCACGGTCGGGGTTACCCACATTCATCATAATCTTAAAGGCAAGTTCGGGCATGGTGCTGATTGAATTACGCTGAACTTCATAATCCAAAATGCCTTCATAAATAAAGCCAGTATCGCCCTCTGCACAAGAAACTGTCACCTCATGACCATCAACCAAAACTTCGGTTGCATTGCCTGAACCAACAATCGCAGGCACGCCCAATTCTCGTGCGATAATGGCAGCATGGCAAGTGCGTCCGCCACGGTTGGTGATAATCGCACTGGCACGCTTCATCACAGGTTCCCAGTCAGGGTCCGTCATATCAGAGACCAGCACATCGCCATCTTGCACTTTGCTCATTTCAGTTAAGTTGGTCACGATGCGTACTTTACCACTGCCGACACGCTGACCAATTGAACGCCCTTCTGTCAAGACTTTAGCACCTTTTGAGTTGATGACATAGCGTTCCATGTGGTTTTTGTCTTGACGAGATTTAACTGTCTCAGGACGAGCTTGTACGATAAAGATTTCACCACTATCGCCATCTTTTGCCCATTCAATATCCATCGGACAACCGTAATGTTTTTCAATAATCATGGCTTGTTTGGCAAGGCGGGTTAGCTCTTCACTGCTTAAAGCAAATTGATGACGCTCAGCTTTATCAACATCGACAATTTTGGTCGATTTGGTGGTACTGCCTTCATCGCCATAAATCATTTTCTTTTGTTTAGAACCCAAATTACGGCGTATAACTGCAGGGCGATTTTGTTCAAGCAATACTTTTGATAAATAAAATTCATCCGGATTGACCGCCCCTTGGACGACCATCTCGCCTAAGCCATAGCTTGCTGTGATAAACACCACTTCATTAAAGCCTGACTCAGTGTCAAGCGTAAACATGACGCCAGAAGTACCCGTTTCTGAACGCACCATACGCTGAATGCCTGCGGACAACGCCACGCCTGCATGCTCAAAGCCTTTATGCACACGATAGGCAATCGCACGATCATTATAAAGACTGGCAAAGACCTCTTTGATGGCGATAAGCACATTATCAATACCACGAATGTTCAAAAAGGTTTCTTGTTGACCTGCAAAAGAGGCGTCGGGCAAATCCTCAGCCGTGGCTGACGAGCGTACAGCAACGGCGATATCTTCACCTTTGGATAATTCTGCAAAAGCGGTACGAATTTCATTTTCTAAATCTTTTGGTAGCTCTTGTTCGATAATCCAGCTACGGATTTTGGCACCTATTTGGGTTAATAAATCCACATCATCGACATCCAAACCCTTAAGTTCGGTATTGATTTTATCAAGCAAGCCTGTTTCATTCAAAAAGCGGTTAAACGCATCTGCCGTGGTTGCAAAACCATTAGGCACATTAACGCCCAAGCCGCCCAAATGGCTAATCATCTCGCCCAATGAGGCATTTTTACCGCCGACAATGTCAACATCATTTTTACCAAGTTGATTAAAGGTAATGACTTGGACTTGCTTGTTCATAGTTAGCTCCGATTGGTGAACAAAAACTTTGGCATGATGTTACCCACGCCTTTGTCAAAGAAATGATACCAAAGATTTTTGGGATATTTTTAGCGATTATAGCGATAAATGTGCCATTTCTCAATCAATTTATCTATTTATTCATAATAAAAATATACCCATCAATGATAAAAATAATGTCTCTAATAATATCTCTAAATGACAGCCACGCTCTTTAAAGTTCATCTGCCCATGGCGTGCAAAATTGCTTTTTTATGTTATAATCAAACACTTATTTTGGTTTAATGATGAAGTACTGACATGTATGTCCACACGCCCACACCTGCTCAACAAGAAAAACAGTCAAATATCCGAAGTGCTTTTTTTATTTCTGATGGGACAGCGATCACCGCTGAAACCTTGGGAAAATCATTGCTAAGTCAGTTTAGCGATGTGGAATTTGACATTCAGGTCATTCCTTATGTTGATACGCCACTTTTAGCGCGTGAAGCCGTTCAACGCATTAATAACGCTTATCAATCCAGCAATCTACGCCCTTTGGTATTTGATACCATTGTCTCGGATGATATTCGTGAAATTATCAATGCTGCCGATGCACACAATTTAGACATCTATGAAGGTTTAATCAATCGTATCGCCACCGAAATCAACCACAAACCCAACCCTCATACTGGCATGGCACATAGCAGAGTTGATTCAGATGATTATAAGGCACGCATTGATGCGGTGCATTTTGCGCTTGATAATGATGATGGGGCTCGTACCAACCACTATGATGGTGCTGATATTATTTTGATTGGTTTATCACGCTCAGGCAAAACACCAACTTCTTTATACTTAGCACTACAATATGGCATCCGTGCCGCCAACTACCCTTTAACTGAAGAAGACTTAGACACCAGTCAATTGCCAAGAGTGCTAAAACCATATCACCATAAACTTTTTGGTTTGACCATTGATACAGAACGCCTAGTACGCATCCGCCAAGAACGCAAAGCTGGTAGTCGCTATGCAAGTTTGGCACAATGTCAAGAAGAACAAAGGGCCATTCAAGCCATTTATAGTCACCAAAAAATCCCCAGTTTGAATGTCTCTGAAATGTCTGTTGAGGAGATTGCCACCCGTATTTTACAAATTACAGGCCTAAAGCGGCGGATTGGTGTTTAAGCATTGGCATAAATTGATGGTTCATCATTTAAGCCAACTGTGTCAAAAGCTTCTGATTATTTGACTTATCGTCTCAATTTAGCTTGATCGCTTAATGGACTTACCACCAAAACGCACTCGCCAGACATTTAGGATCGTTGCAACCAACAAAACCATGATTAAGGATTATTTATGTCAAAAAAACCCAAAACCACCCAAGATACCGACCCAGTCGCCTTGATTGAAACCGCTCCACAAACAAAAAAATCTCAAACTTTTGAGCATGTAGAGAACGATCAAACCCATCCTAGTCTCATCAGTCCTTTAGATGGTCGGCGTGTGGGTTTGGATCGCTCCAATAAAAACAAAATAAAGCACAATTATGAATATGATGCCATCGTCATTGGTGCAGGCCCTGCTGGTGAAGCGGCTGCAATGAAACTTGCTAAGTCTGGGCATCGTGTTGCCGTCATCGATCCGCGTGACCAAGTCGGTGGTAATTGTGCACATGTTGGTACTATTCCAAGTAAGGCACTGCGTCAGTCTGTTTTTAATATTATTAACTTTCGCCGAGATCCTTTGTTTAAACAAAATAAAGATAGCTATCAAGTTCCACTAAGTAAAGTCTTAAGTCGTGCGCGTGAAGTTATCCGTCATCAGGTCAATACGCATAAGCTTTTTTATGAGCGTAACCAAATTCAAGTCATTCATGGTTGGGGCAGTTTTATTGATGCACATACGCTAGAGGTGTACATCAATGATCAGGAGCCTACCAAAACCATTACCTTTAATCAGGCAATCATTGCGGTTGGTTCTCGTCCTTATCGCCCTGAGATTTTAGATTTCGATCATCCACGCGTCTTTGACTCTGATAAAATCCTACAAATGGATTATATTGCCCGCAAAATCATCATCTATGGTGCTGGTGTCATTGGCTGTGAGTATGCCTCTATTTTTACAGGTTTAGGCTATGTGGTTGATTTAATTAATAATAAAGATCAGCTTTTGAGCTACTTAGATAAAGAAATTTCTGATGCACTAAGCCATGACTTCCGTCAATTTGGCGTACGCATTCGTAACCACGAAGAAATCGATCACCTTGAAACGCATGATGACTGCGTGGTATTACATCTAAAAAGCGGTAAAAAAATCAAAGCCGACGCGATCTTATGGTGTAATGGCCGCTCGGGTAATACCGATAGCCTAAACCTAGAAGCGGTTGGGCTTACCGCAAATAGCCGTGGTCAGCTTGAAGTGGACAAAACCTACCGTACCAGCATACCACATATTTATGCTGTGGGCGATGTCATCGGCTGGCCATCATTGGCTTCGGCAGCCTACGACCAAGGGCGTAATGCAGCAGGGTTTATGGTAGGTGATGAAGATGCTGAGTTTGTCAATAGCGTCCCAACTGGCATTTATACCATTCCTGAAATCTCAAGCATTGGTAAAACTGAAGCTGAGCTGACCGCCGAAAAAACACCTTATGAAGTTGGGCAGGCTTTTTTTAAGCACTTGGCACGCTCACAGATTATTGGCGAGCGTTCAGGTGTCTTAAAAATCCTATTTCACCGTGAAACACTTGAGCTTCTTGGTATCCATTGCTATGGTAACCATGCTTCTGAAATTATTCATATTGGGCAGGCAGTCATGAAATGTGGTCATACGCTTGAATATTTTATCAATACCACATTTAATTATCCAACCATGGCAGAGGCCTATCGTGTTGCTGCCTTAAATGGGATGAACCGAATTTTTTAGTTGGCATGTTCCATACCAATTAAACTAAACATTAATCAAACCAAAAATGACTGATGAATACATCAGCTGTTTTTGGTTTTAATCACTTTTTATTTGATTGTGGCTTTGTCTTTATAATCTGATATTTTATAAGATGAATTTAATAAATTAAGTCAAGATGGCTAGATTTTTTGCTGAATAATAATGTCTATTGAAAATATTTTAATAAAACAATTAAAAAAATACAGTTGGATTTTACTGATTTTTGTTTTATCAGAGATGACAGCTTTTGGTCATCAAAAAGAGATATCGAATATCATAAATAACGATACCGCCAATGTATCAACACAACCATCGAAAAATCACTCAAATCAAGCTTGGTTAGATGACCAACAAGAAGTTCATGGAGTCTTTGATCAAAGTTCAACCAAACTGAAGTCCATTCCAAAAAAATACACCCCAAAGCCCGAAAAAATCCATCCTGAAGTTTATAACTCTTTGATCGATATGATTGATAAGGCACAAAAGGATAATATTAAACTTAGCGTCGTATCAGCATTTCGTTCTTATCAAAGACAAAAGCAAATTTGGGAGAATAAATGGGGAAATCGCCCAAATGATGATATTAATCATGCCAAAAATATCCTAAAATGGTCTGCTTTTCCAGGCACCAGTCGCCATCATTGGGGGACTGATGTGGATTTTAATAGTGTGGAAACGGCCTATTGGAAATCAAAAGAAGGTGTAAAGGTTTATAATTGGCTGCAAAATAATGCACCCAAATATGGATTTTGTCAAACTTATGACGATGGTAGACAACATGGATATAATTCTGAACCTTGGCATTGGTCATATATGCCAGTCGCTGATAGGTATCTTGCTCAAATCAGTAATCCTGCGGTTTTAGAGGTTGTATTAAACCAAGGCGTCAAGGGTTCTGAAGCAGTTCGACAATCAGGGGATTTAATGAATTATGTGACCAGTGTTAACGCTTGCCAAGTCACATATCCACACAATCAACAGCAAAATATACAAACTCCTCAAGATCTCCCGCCAAATGATACCAATCAGTCAGAGTAACTCTCAGATCCAAATCCGCCAGCACTAACCAAGCCATCCTTAGGATCTGCTCTATATCTCTCATAAGGGTCATAAGATTGCACCAAATACTAAGGATAATCTTTCAGAACCCAAATAATAAGCAAAAAATTAGCTCATATTAAAATTCTTATCAATCTCCCACGGCTTAGGCAGTGGCTTATCCATCAGCATCAAGGTTTCACGCTCAATCATTCTCACCATCATATCAAGTGCCAAATCATGATGGTCAAAGCCAAAAGGCTCTTCTAGTTGCCGTGCCAGCTCGTCTAGCCCAAGCAATAAATAAGAAATAAACCCAACCAATAACGGTGTCCAAAAACCCATGACGGCTTGCAAACCAAACGGCAGAGCCCAACAAAAACAATATACCGCCCGATGCAGTAGTGCTGAGTAAGGAAATGGCAATGGCGTGCTATGAATACGATCGCAGCCCGCTTGGATGCCCCCCATTTCAATCACATGTTTTTGGATTGTCATATAAATGACATCACTCATTTGACCTTGCTGAACTAATTTTATTAATTGTTGCTGCATCGCCTCCAAAACTCGTTGCGGTGCATTGATCTGTTGATCAAGCCAATCCAAATAATGGTCATCAATCTTCGTGTAGCCAAACTGTGATCGCTGAATATTTTGTCCACGCAACCGATCACGAAGTATCGCCACAAATAGTAGCATCTGATACAGTAGTGATTCTCGCTCATTTGGTGCTAAAAAATGGCTATCACGGCTTAGATGACGCGTATTAGCAACCAAAGCACCCCAAAGCTTACGACCCTCCCACCATCGATCATAGCAAGCATTATTACGAAATCCCAAAAAAATAGAGATGATGACACCAAACATCGTAAAGCCAACCGCAGGCACGGTGGCAATATAATACCACTGAAACTGTGCCACAAAACCAGCGATGAAAGACAGTACCATGATACCTAATATCGTTGGCAACACTTTGGGTAGCACTGTGCCACGCCATGCAAATAGTAGTTTGAAACTGTTTGATTTATCTCGGACAATCATAAAATACCCCAAAGTACAAGATGGCAATCAAGTTAAAATAAGGCAAGATATCAGTTAAACCCAAGCAAATACGAATAGGCATCTGACATGGATTTAAAAAGTTTTAAATAAAAAACCCCAAGCCATCGTTGACTTGGGGTTATAAAAAATGGCGCAGCGGACGGGGCTCGAACCCG
>NZ_KV796855.1:0-398 GCF_001809255.1 Moraxella sp. HMSC061H09 | reverse complement strand
TAGTCGTTCATAAAGCTGTTGTGTATTGGTGAAAAAATCCTGTCTTTTTTGTTGAATGGCGTTTAAAGGCTCTACAATGCGTTTTAAGCGTGTTTTTGGTGTGGATGGTAATCATTTACCATTTTTGCTTTTGATAGGGCTTGTAGGCTCTCTCATGGCTTTTATTTGCGTATTTTGATTGTGCACCCACCGTTTTTGTTGGCAAATACTTCCGCTTTCTTGTTTTTGGTCGCCATGTAGTAAAATTTCTCGTCTTGCTGTATGTTGAATTGGTTTAATACTTTGGGCGGTAGGGGCATTTGCTCTATGGTTGCCTGTATTTGAGCTTGTTCGGCTCTCATATCTTTTAAACTCTTGTATGTCCATAGGGCGGTCAATCCCATGACTAAGATTATCGC
>NZ_KV796854.1:0-728 GCF_001809255.1 Moraxella sp. HMSC061H09 | reverse complement strand
AATAACAGCAATAATGGTCAAAAGCACCATCTAGACATCTATGGCGCTGAACTCAACACTACTGGTAACATCACACTGGGCGCCAGTGGCAATATCAATCTGTACGCTACAAAAGACACTCACACCATCCAACAAAACAACCAGACCAAGAAAAAATTCCTAGGTATTAAGACTGGTACCAGTAATAGCAAATACAACTTTAGTCAAATCGCTGCCGTACCAGCTTCCTTATCTGCGCAATTCATCAGCAGTCGCTCAAAAGGAGATACCCTGCTTGAAGGCACGCGCTTTGAGTACCTCAAAGGCGCACAGATCAGTGCCGGCGGAAAAATTCGGCTATTGGCAGCCTTAAGTGAGCTACAAACCGCCACTCAACGAGAGGACAATTGGGTCGTATGGCAGCGCACCCAAGGCGAAGGTCAACACACTCAGACAGCCCAACTGCCAAGCTTTACAGGTACAGCAGCCCCCATGTTTGAAGCTCAAGGTGGTCTAAATATCCAAATCCCCATATCTGAAAAAGATGTTCAAAAAAGACAGCTCAAAGATGAAATCATCACCCTTGCCAGTCAACCACAGTACAGCTATCTAAACGATCTGGTGAATCGCAATGATGTTGATTGGCAGCAAATCATCCTAACCGACAAAGATTGGGATTATAAGCAGCAAGGACTGACCCCTGCTGGTGCTGCGATTGTGGCGATTGCGGTGGCTTATGCGACAGGTGG
>NZ_KV796853.1:144613-166478 GCF_001809255.1 Moraxella sp. HMSC061H09 | reverse complement strand
ATGGTATACCATGCTTTTGGGCAAAGGCGATAATATTTAAAACCTATATAGCCTTTAGCATACTTTAGTTTAATTAATATTTTATTTATATTTACGAATGAAACAAATTTTGATTAAAGATAAGTTATTAAAGATAATAAAAACATAAAGCGATCAATTGACCAGTTTGGTTTGCCAAAGTATGTGGCTAACTATGATTTGGCTTGGGGATTGTTGTGGTGTTTAGAATGGCTGCTTTAATCTGATAAAACTGTTTTGATTTATCGTGAAACTATATAAAAATATTGTTTTTGGCTGCCGTTTTTGGAAGAGTGTTTAATTTTTGTGCTGTTTATTCTACCTGCTAATTACCCATAAAATCTGTGAAATTGATGGCGAAACATTGTCAGATAAGGTAGAATATTCTGTTATCTGATTTTTATTTTCTTTTGATAAGCACTTTATATGACTGCAAAAAAACCAACTGATATTTCCCATATTCGTAATTTTTCTATTATTGCTCATATCGATCATGGTAAGAGTACTTTGGCCGACCGTTTTATTCAAGTTTGTGGTGGTTTGTCAGACCGTGAGATGCAAGCTCAAGTGCTAGATAGTATGGATATTGAGCGTGAACGAGGAATCACGATCAAGGCACAATCGGTAACTTTGTACTATAATCATCCCAATGGCGAAACATATCAACTCAATTTTATTGATACACCCGGCCATGTGGATTTTAGTTACGAAGTATCTCGTTCATTAGCGGCTTGTGAAGGTGCATTGCTTGTTGTTGATGCTGCTCAAGGTGTTGAGGCGCAAAGTGTTGCAAATTGTTATACAGCAGTAGAACAGGGGCTTGAGGTTTTACCTGTTTTAAATAAAATTGATTTACCCCAAGTTGAACCTGAGCGAGTGATTGAAGAGATTGAAGATATCATTGGTATTGAGGCTGTGGAAGCACCGAGAGTATCTGCTAAAACTGGGGTTGGTATCGAAGAATTATTAGCAACATTGTGCGATGTTATTCCTGCTCCAAAAGGTAATCGTGAGGCACCGCTGCAGGCTTTGATTATTGATTCTTGGTTTGATAATTATTTGGGTGTCGTGTCATTGGTGCGTGTGCGTGAAGGTCAGGTATCCAAAGGCGATAAAATTTTTATTAAATCAACTGGTGAGACGCACATTGTGACCTCGGTTGGGGTTTTTACACCAAAATCACTAGAAACCGATGTGCTACATGCAGGCGAAGTAGGTTTTGTCATTGCAGGGATTAAGGATATCCAAGGCGCTCCTGTGGGCGATACCATTACGCATGCCAAAACACCAGATGTAGAAAATATTCCAGGATTTCAAAAAGTTACGCCTCAAGTCTATGCAGGGATGTTCCCGATTGATTCCAGTGATTTTGAAAAATTTCGTGAGGCATTACAAAAGCTTCAAATTAATGATGCAGCACTATTTTTTGAGCCTGATACTTCTGAAGCACTTGGGTTTGGTTTTCGCTGTGGATTTTTGGGCATGCTGCACATGGAAATCATTCAAGAGCGGCTTGAGCGTGAATATGATCTTGATTTGATTACGACAGCACCATCGGTCATTTATGAAATTGTCAAGAAAAATGGTGATATTATTTATGTAGATAACCCATCCAAACTACCTGATACAGGTGTCATTGCTGAGTTTCGTGAGCCGATCGCTCGTTGCCATATCTTGGTACCTCAAGAATATTTAGGCAATGTCATTACCTTGGCGATTGAGCGTCGAGGTGTGCAAGTGGATATGAAATTTATGGCACGGCAAGTACAGGTTATATTTGATATCCCAATGGGTGAGGTTGTGATGGATTTTTTTGATAAATTAAAATCTGCCAGCCGTGGTTTTGCATCGTTAGATTATGGTTTTGAGCGTTATGAAGCGGATAAATTGGTTCGTGTTGATGTGCTGATTAATGGCGAAAAGGTGGATGCATTGGCGATGATTTGCCATCAAGAACATGCACGCCGCCGTGGCAATCAGTTGGTTGAAAAAATGAAAGAGTTGATTCCTCGCCAAATGTTTGATGTGGCCATTCAAGCAGCGATTGGCAGTCAAATCATTGCAAGAAGCACGGTTAAAGCCATGCGTAAAGATGTCTTGGCAAAGTGCTATGGTGGCGATGTCAGCCGTAAGAAAAAATTGCTTGAAAAACAAAAAGCAGGTAAAAAACGCATGAAGCAAGTTGGCAGTGTTGAAATTCCCCAAGAGGCTTTCTTGGCAGTCTTGAAAGTTGACAGTTGAATAATTTTGATGCTGTGTCGCTGTATAAATTTGGTGCATTTGCCGTAGGAGAATTTGGTGAATTTTGATATTAATTTAGTGATCGTACCGATAACTTTGGTGTTTTTGCTGATTTGGTTGGTGGATAAGCTTGTCTTAAAACAACATTTTGCCATCAAGCATCATGCCAAAGAAGTTAAGTTTACTGAAACTCAACTTTCAATGCATAAACAAAAACTTGAGCTGGCTTTAGCAAATTATGGCATGCGTAGTGATGCCCAAAGTTATACACCTGATGCTCATGCTCCAAGTGATTTGTATAGCGCCTATCAGGATTATCAGGCAAGCCGTGTCAAACTTGCTGCTTTGGTAGGCAATCCTCCCAATCATATTGCAGTTGTACGGTGGGCTTATGAATTTTTGCCCATTTTGTTGGCGATTGTGATTGTACGAGCGTTTGTGATTGAGCCGTTTAATATCCCATCATCTTCTATGGTGCCAACTTTATACACAGGCGATTTTATTATTGTCAATAAAGCAGCTTATGGGCTTCGTTTGCCAATTATACATACTAAGATTTTGGATACAGGCAACCCCAAACGAGGCGATGTTGCTGTTTTTCGTTATCCTGTGAATGATAATATTTATTTTATTAAGCGAGTAATTGGCTTGCCTGGAGATACGGTAAGCTTTAATCGTGGGGTGTTGTCGATTAATGGTGAAAAGGTAGAAACTACGGCGGTGAATTATCAAATGCCAAGTGCGTTATTGGATAAAATGTTACCCAATATGATTCATGGTCAAACACTCAGCGATGCAGACCGAGCAGGTTTCGGGCGTCAAGAAGAACATTTGGCACGCTATCAAACTGAAAATTTGGGTAACCATACTTATACTGTACGATATGTTGCAAATTCAAACTCATCAGCAGAAGCACCATTTTTAATTGAGCACTCACCAGAGGTGGTTGATTCTCATGGAGAACAATGGTCAATTGTGATTCCTGAAGGTCAATTTTTTGTGATGGGTGATAACCGTGATCGTAGTGATGATGGTCGTTTTTGGGGTTTTGTGCCAGAATCTAATCTGTCGGGTAAGGCAACTTATATTTGGATGCATAAAGAGTCAGGTTTTAGATTACCAAGTTTTGGGCGTAATGGTACAATTGATTAAGATTGGAGTATGTGGTGGCAAATAAATCACCAAAAACCATGAAGATGTCACAAAAGGTGACCAAAACTCCTGATCAGATGCCTTATTTTTCTGATTTTGAACAAGGGTTGCCTGTGCTTTATGCTAAGCTTGGTTATACTTTTAAAGATGTGTCGCTACTTTGTCGTGCTTTAACCCATCGTTCTTATGATCCTAAAAAAAGCTATGAGCGTCTGGAGTTTTTGGGGGATGCGCTGCTAAGCTCAATTATTACAAAAGCGTTATTTGCACAGTATCCTAAGCATGATGAAGGCAAGCTTACACGAATGCGAGCAGCTTTAGTACGCCAAGAAACCCTCGTGCAGATTGCTGACCACCTTGAATTGTCTCGGCATCTGATTTTGGGAGTTGGCGAGCGTAAAGGTGGGGGTCGCCACCGTGCATCAATTTTGGCGGATGCAGTCGAGGCACTCATTGCTGCTGTGTATTTGGATAATTTAAACAGCGATGGCGAAAATATTATTCATCGTATGGTGATGGATTGGTACAAAGATCTGATTCAAGAGGTAGGTCAAGAACAGGTACTCAAAGATGCCAAATCTCGTCTACAGGAGCTACTTCAGGGCAATCGCTTACCATTACCAACTTATGAACTTATCCAAACTTTGGGTAGTGCGCCTAATCAAGTGTTTGTCGTTCGCTGCCATTGTACGGTTGTCGGCGTTGACCCCATTATCGAAACAGGTGCCAGCCGCCGTATTGCTGAACAAAAATGTGCCGAAAGAATGATTAATCAATTAAATAAATTATTGCCTAATAGTTAAGTTTGCTTTAAAGATATTAGCCAAAGTGCAATCATAAGGAAAAATATGTCTGATAATACCAAGACCCATAGCAATGAAGATACCATTTCGGCGTTTTTTGAGAATCGATCAACACCAAAAAATGAGTCTTTTAGGGCAGGGTTTGTTGCAATTGTTGGGCGTCCCAATGTTGGCAAATCAACGCTTATGAATCACATGCTTGGACAAAAGCTGTCGATTACTTCAAGAAAGCCACAGACAACCCGCCATCGTATTCATGGTATCTTGACAGATGAAGATAGGCAAATTGTGTTTGTTGATACACCCGGAATTCACAGTAAAGAGGTGCGTGCTATCAATGAGCGAATGAATAAAGCTGCCATTTCTGCGTTAGCTGATGTGGATGTGGTGCTGTTTGTGGTTGATGGCATTCAATGGCGAGAAGATGATTTATTAACGCTTGAGAAGTTATCAGCGACCAATTTACCCGTTATCTTAGTCATTAATAAAGCAGATACCGTTAAAGACAAATCAAAACTTTTGCCTGTCATCGAAAGCTTTAGCGAAAGTTTTGATTTTGCAGATATCATCCCTGTTTCTGCACTTCGTCGCCATAATCTTGATCGATTACAGTCTGTCATTGGTGAGTATTTGCCGATCAGACCAGCCATTTTTGATGCTGAACAAATTACCGACCGCTCAGAGCGTTTTTTAGCATCAGAGATTATTCGAGAAAAAATCATGCGTATCTCTGGTGATGAAGTGCCTTATGATTTGACGGTACAAATTGATACCTTTAAAGATGAGCCTGCACATAAAGACCCAGAGACAGGAAAATGGCGTAAAGCGGTGACATTCATTGATGCGACAATTTTTGTAGAGCGTGCAGGTCAAAAATCAATTATCATTGGCGATAAAGGGGCAAAAATCAAACAAGTTGGTATTGATGCCCGTAAAGATATGGAAGTGTTATTTGACCGAAAAATTATGCTGACTTTATGGGTAAAAGTTAAGCGTGGTTGGAGTGATGATGAGCGCGCCCTCAATAGTTTGGGTTATTAAGTCAAATATTTTGAGATACATTCATGCGTGCCACTGCACTTAATGGCTATCTGCTTCATCAGCGTCCTTATCAAGAAAAGCGGGCAATTTATCAATTCTTTTCGTATGAAAAGGGCGTGGTACATGGTATCGGTGGGCGTGGCATGCCTTTGTTTACGCCCATTTGGCTTATGTCAAGTGGTACAAAGTCATTAAAAAGCTTTGGTCAAATCAGCTTGGGATTTTCAGATGAATTTGTGCGGCAACTAACAGCACAGTCAAACGAAGCGGCTTATCATCCAGCAAGTTATGGTTTGATGACAGGGCGAGTGCAGTATGCACTGTTATATATGAATGAGATACTTGATAAGCTACTTGCCACCGAAAGTCCTTGTCCTAAGCTGTGGCAAGTTTATCATACCAATATGACCAAACTTCATGCATTGGATCGGTTATCGCTGATGGCAGTAGATAAGATGCAGGCAATGAAGCTTTACTTACGCAGCTTTGAAAGAGGACTGTTTTCAGAGCTTGGGGTTATGATGGATTTTTGTGTTGATGGGCATGGTGTGCCGATCAATGCCGATGCCATGTATTGCTTTATACCTCAAATGGGTTTTATGTTAGCACATCTTGTACGGACGCAAATTGACCCTAAGATTCGGTTTGATGGCGTATGTTATACAGGCTCACAAATTTTACAGATGGGTGCTGCAATGGAAGAGCCAGAACTTGCTTTGGAGTTTTTGGATCAATTTAGCCAAATCCAAAAGGCAGTTTTGGATAATTTATTGAACCATCAGCCCTTACATAGTCGCACATTATGGCAACAAAGTATCCAATATTTGCAATAGCGATTTAACTACATTAAGGAATATGATGAATATACCATTATTAGGTGTCAATATCGATCACATTGCCACATTACGAAATGCACGAGGTGTCGGCTATCCTTGCCCCATTAAAGGAGCGCTGATTTGTGAGCAAGCGGGCGCATCAGGGATTACCTTGCATTTGCGAGAAGATCGTCGACATATTCAAGATGAAGATGTTTATGAATTGATTGGGCAATTGACAACACGCATGAATCTTGAGATGGCAGTCACTGATGAGATGCTAAATATTGCCCTAAAGGTACGACCAGCATGGGTGTGTTTAGTACCAGAAAAACGCCAAGAGCTGACTACAGAAGGTGGGCTTGATATCGCCAATTTATCAAATATTCAAGCATTTATACACAGTCTTCAGCAGGCGGATATTAAGGTTTCTTTATTCATCGATCCAGATCCGCATCAAATTGATGCTGCAATTGCTTTGGGTGCTGATGCGATTGAACTGCATACGGGAGCTTATGCTCAAGCGACTTTACAAAATAATCAAAAGCTTGTTGATAAAGAGCTTGACCGTATTCAAAAAGCCGTTGCAATGGCACAAAAAAAATCATCATTATTGATTAATGCAGGTCATGGTTTGACGCGTGATAATGTTGCAGCGATTGCCCAAATTGATGGTATTCATGAGCTGAATATCGGGCATGCATTGATTTCAGATGCGATATTTATGGGGCTTGATAATGCAGTCAAGGCAATGAAAATGGCTTTTGTTCAAGATAAAACGACCAATCATTGATGCGTTAGAAAGAAAATCGTAAATAATGATGACTATTGTGTAATATTATGTATTTTTGTTCAAAAAAAGGTTGTAAAAAAATTCATTTACCATTAAGCTAAGCCCACAAGCCACAATGAATACCTATTGGTTTGACTCATTAGTCACTAAGAATCTGCAAAATTTTGTAACAGATTATTGGCAGGTCTTGGATCGCTATGCTAAAATAGGTGCGGTAATCTTGAAAAACCAACCATTCCTTGGAGGAATTTATGAAATTTAATAAAATCGCTCTTGCGGTCATCGCAGCCGTTGCAGCTCCAGTTGCAGCTCCAGTTGCTGCTCAAGCTGGTGTGACAGTCAGCCCACTACTACTTGGCTATCATTACACTGACGAAGCCCACAATGATCAACGCAAAATCTTACGCACTGGCAAGAAGCTAGAGCTAGATGCTACTAATGCACCTGCACCAGCTAATGGCGGTGTCGCACTGGACAGTGAGCTATGGACTGGTGCTGCGATTGGTATCGAACTTACGCCATCAACTCAATTCCAAGTTGAATATGGTATCTCTAACCGTGATGCAAAATCTTCAGACAAATCTGCACATCGCTTTGATGCTGAGCAAGAAACCATCAGCGGTAACTTTTTGATTGGTACTGAGCAGTTCAGTGGCTACAATCCAACAAATAAATTCAAGCCCTATGTCTTGGTTGGTGCAGGTCAATCTAAAATTAAAGTAAATGCAATTGATGGTTATACAGCAGAAGTAGCCAATGGGCAAAACATTGCAGAAAAGCAAGTTGTAAAAGCAGGTCAAGAAGTTGCTGAGTCTAAAGACACCATCGGTAACTTAGGTCTTGGTGCTCGCTACTTAGTCAATGATGCCCTTGCACTTCGTGGTGAAGCCCGTGCTATCCATAATTTTGATAACAAATGGTGGGAAGGCTTGGCGTTGGCTGGTTTAGAGGTAACTTTGGGTGGTCGTTTGGCACCTGCAGTACCAGTAGCACCAGTGGCAGAACCTGTTGCTGAACCAGTTGTTGCTCCAGCACCTGTGATCCTTCCTAAACCAGAACCTGAGCCTGTCATTGAGGAAGCACCAGCTGTAATTGAAGATATTGTTGTTGATTCAGACGGAGATGGTGTGCCTGATCATCTGGATGCCTGCCCAGGAACTCCAGTAAACACTGTTGTTGATCCACGCGGTTGCCCAGTACAGGTTAATTTGGTAGAAGAGCTTCGCCAAGAGTTGCGTGTATTCTTTGATTATGATAAATCAATCATCAAACCACAATACCGTGAAGAAGTTGCTAAGGTTGCTGCGCAAATGCGTGAATTCCCAAATGCAACTGCAACCATTGAAGGTCACGCATCACGCGATTCAGCACGCTCAAGTGCACGCTACAACCAGCGTCTATCTGAAGCTCGTGCTAATGCTGTTAAATCAATGCTATCTAACGAATTTGGTATCGCTCCAAACCGCCTAAATGCAGTTGGTTATGGCTTTGATCGTCCTATCGCTCCAAATACTACTGCTGAAGGTAAAGCGATGAACCGTCGTGTAGAAGCAGTAATCACTGGTAGCAAAACAACGACTGTTGATCAAACCAAAGATATGATTGTTCAATAATTGCACATGAGTATTTGGTAATCAGCTTGAATTCTCAAGCCTTATCGATAAAAAAGCCACCTTTTTGGTGGCTTTTTTATTTGGTGTAAATTTTTGGTTCAGTTAGACTGATTTATGTTATAATAAGCGGTTTTCTTAGCTTTTGAATAAATCAGATGAGTTAAGCCAACTGACTGATTTTATCAATTGAGTTATTTTTAAGCCTTTTATCAGTTCGGGCATATCGCACGACTATTAATCTTTATATGAGTATTTATGGCAGACGACATTAAGCATTTACGCAATATTGCAATCATCGCTCACGTTGACCACGGTAAAACTACCTTAGTTGATAAACTTTTACAGCAATCAGGCGCTTTGGGTGAGCGTTCTGGTGAAATCGAACGCGTGATGGACTCAAATGCCCTTGAGTCTGAACGAGGGATTACGATTCTGGCAAAAAATACCGCCATTCGATGGACTGATAAGCGTACTAACACTGAGTATCGTATCAATATCGTTGATACCCCAGGGCATGCCGATTTTGGTGGCGAGGTTGAGCGTGTCATGTCGATGGTTGACTGTGTATTATTATTGGTGGATTCTCAAGAAGGTCCCATGCCACAAACACGATTTGTGACTCAAAAAGCATTTGCTCGTGGACTTAAACCGATTGTTGTCATTAACAAAATTGACAAGCCAGCCGCTCGTGCAGATTGGGTAATTGACCAAGTCTTTGATTTGTTTGACAGTTTAGATGCGACTGATGAGCAGTTAGATTTTCCTATTGTCTATGCATCGGGTATTAATGGGATTGCAGGACTTGAACCAGATAATCTTGCTGATGATATGACGCCACTATTTGAGACGATTGTTGATATCGTTGAGCCTCCTAAGGTGGATGTCGACGGTCCATTTCAAATGCAAATATCAAGCCTTGACTACAATAGCTTTGTTGGGGTGATTGGGGTTGGTCGTATTCAAAGAGGCTCTGTAAAAACAAATACGCCCGTTGCAATCATTGATAAAGATGGCAATAAACGCAATGGACGAATTTTAAAAATTATGGGCTACCATGGTCTTGAGCGTGTTGATGTTGAATCGGCTCAGGCAGGAGACATTATCTGTATTACAGGTATTGATTCTTTGAACATCTCTGATACGATTTGTGACCCACAACATGTTGAAGCCCTGCCAGCACTGTCTGTTGATGAGCCGACGGTCTCGATGACTTTTCAGGTTAACGACTCACCATTTGCTGGCAAAGAAGGTAAGTTTGTAACTTCTCGTAATATCCGTGAACGCCTTGACCGTGAATTGATTCATAATGTTGCACTGCGTGTTGAAGATACAGACAGCCCTGAAAAATTTAAAGTTTCAGGTCGTGGCGAGTTACATTTGTCGGTATTGATTGAAAATATGCGTCGTGAAGGTTTTGAGCTTGGCGTATCACGCCCGCAAGTCATCATGAAAGAGATTGATGGCGTCATGTGTGAACCGTATGAAAATGTTACTTTTGATGTTGAGGAACAGCATCAAGGAGCAGTCATGCAGGAGATGGGCAACCGTAAAGGTGAGCTGACGAATATGGAGGTTGACGGCAAAGGTCGTATTCGTATTGAAGCTACTGTGCCTTCTCGTGGCTTAATTGGTTTTCGTTCGGCGTTTTTGAACATGACTTCAGGCACAGGTATTATGACTTCCAGCTTTAGCCACTATGGCCCTGCCAAAGATGGTACGGTAGCCAAGCGTCAAAATGGTGTGCTGGTATCAATGGTAACAGGTACCTGTTTGGCTTATGCTTTATTTAGCCTACAAGAGCGTGGTCGTTTGTTTGCTAAGCCACAGCTTGAAGTGTATGAAGGCATGATTATTGGCATTAATTCTCGTTCAGATGACATGGTGGTAAACCCGACCAAGGCCAAGCAGTTGACTAATATTCGAGCGTCAGGCTCTGATGATGCGATTATTTTAACCCCAGCGCTGGATTATACACTTGAGCAGGCACTTGAGTTTATCGAAGATGATGAATTGGTTGAGGTGACACCTAAATCGATCCGTATCCGCAAGCGGTATTTGACTGAAAATGAGCGTAAGCGTTTTGGTCGTAAAAAAGATTGATAATTTGGTGAATTTTCATCATATTTAAGTCATTTTATAAAGACAATTTTAAAAAGGGTTTAGTTAATAAACCCTTTTTTTGATAATTTTTTTGTTCAAATGGTATGACTTTTAGGCATAATCATGGTCAGCTTTTGATTTTTATGCTTTAACCTTTGGTTTAGCTGGCTTTTATTGAAGATAAAAACTTTTTCATGATTAAATCAAAAATCAATACCAAAGCACTAAACTTGATTTTTTTTGGGGCGTGACCAACCGATAATGGTGGCTTGTTTCGCTCTAGCCAAGGTCAAAGCATTGTCTTTGGCATCTTTGGTGATGACTGATCCTGCACCGATTGTTGCACCCATACCGACAGTCACAGGAGCAACTAAGCTTGAATTACTGCCGATGAACGCACGATCACCAATTGTGGTGGTAAACTTATTGATGCCATCATAGTTACAGGTAATTACACCAGCACCAATATTGACATTTTGCCCGATGATACTATCGCCAGCATAGCTTAGATGATTAATCTTACTGCCAACACCTACGGTCGTTTTCTTAGTTTCTACAAAATTACCAATTTTAACATCATCTGATAGTATGGTTTTTGGTCTTATATGGGCAAATGGTCCAATGCTAACATTTTGACCAATCATACTATCATCAATGACACAGTTGGGTTTAATGTGTGTTTGGTTGCCAATATGACTATTTGTAATGACATTGCCCGCATCAATCTGCACGCCCATGCCCAGATGGACATCACCGACAAATACTGTATTAATATCAATAAAAACATCTCGATCGCAGGTCAATTTGCCACGAATATCGACACGATTTGGGTCGGCAAACTGTACGCCAGCGATTTGTAATTGATGAATTTGGTGTGATTGAAAATCTCGCTCAAGATTGGCAAGCTGAATACGATCATTCACGCCTTCAATTTCAAAGGCAAACTTAGGTTCAATGGTTACAATTTCAACGCCATCATCAACAGCCAATTTGATAATATCTGTCAAATAATATTCGCCTTGAGCATTGTTATTGTTCAGTATGGGTAGATATTTATGAAGCAACGCATTATCCACACAATAGATGCCACTGTTAATCTCTGTGATTAATTTTTGTTGTACATCGGCATCTTTTTCTTCAACGATGGCAACGACCTTGCCCTGATCTCGGACAATCCGACCCAAACCAAACGGCTGTTTCACAGTTAAAGTCAGCATTGAGATACCGCTGGTATTGGCTTTAACAAGGTTTTGTAAGGTTTCGGCCTGAGTTAAAGGTACATCGCCATATAAAATCAGGCTTTTACCTTCTTTTGGCAGATAGGGTAATGCCATCTTGACCGCATGACCTGTGCCTAACTGCTGTGTTTGTTCGGCAAATATAACTGTATGGGTAGATAGTGCCTCTTTGACCATCTCACCGCCAAAGCCATAAACCAAAATCGTACCATCTGCTTGAATTTGTGTACAAGTATCCAAAACATGCTGAACCAAAGCCTTGCCTGCCAAGGTTTGTAAAACTTTGGGTCGGTTGGATTTCATGCGTGTGCCTTTACCAGCAGCTAAAATAATGGTATGTAGTGTCATCAGTCTTCCTTA
This sequence comes from Moraxella sp. HMSC061H09, assembly GCF_001809255.1. Lineage (NCBI taxonomy): Bacteria > Pseudomonadati > Pseudomonadota > Gammaproteobacteria > Moraxellales > Moraxellaceae > Moraxella > Moraxella sp. HMSC061H09. The sequence goes on along the minus strand of NZ_KV796853.1, from coordinate 154,304 downwards.
AATTAAATCGGTGGATTAGGATTTACCGCAGGTGGGATATAGCGTTTATGACGATTGACACGGTGCTCAAATTGGCGAAAAATGAATAAAAACACCCAGCTGATCACCAAATAAATCATACCAGCGGCAAAAAACATCTCCAAATGAAGATAAGTAATGGAAATGATGTCTCGTGCCTTGTGCGTCAGCTCAACCACCGTAATTGATGCTGCCAAAGCACTCCCCTTTAGCATAAATATCACTTCATTGCTATAAGCAGGTATCATGATACCAAAGGCACGAGGTAGGATGACACGGTGTAATTTTTGCTGTTTTGACATACCAATGGCGTCGGCGGCTTCCAATTCCCCAGTAGGCACAGCCATGACCGCACCACGAACGATTTCACCGATATAGGCCGAAGTATTTAAGGTAAAGGCGATGATGGCACACCAGTATGCTTGACTAAAAATTGGATCCCAAAGAAAGGACTCTTTGAGTGCGGTAAACTGACCCAAGCCATAGTAAATTAAAAAAATCTGAACCAATAAAGGCGTGCCACGAAAGAAAAAAATATAAGTCGCTGGAATGGCACGAAGCCACAATACTGGAGACAGTCGCCATAGCCCAAGAATCACACCAAATACAAGACCCAAAGCACAAGACAGGACCACAAGCTCAATGGTCGTAACCGATGCTGCGAGTAAATCTGGAAAATAGTTAATGATTGCTTGCCAATTCCAATTCATGATTGACCCCCTGAGCGTTTGTGAAGTAGCTTGGCATACCGTGCGGCAGGGTTGGCACGAGATTCACACCACATGATAAAAAGTGTAATCACCGAAGTCAAAGCCAAATAGATAAAAGCAGCAGCTAAATAAAATGTAAAAGGTTTTTGGGTGGATTGTGCTGCACGCTGTGCAAAATACATTAAATCTTGTAAACCAATCAACGAAACCAAGGCTGTATCTTTAAGTAGTACCAAAGTTAAGTTGCCAAGACCAGGTAGTGCCACCATCCACATTTGAGGTAGAATAATGCGTGTCAATGTCTGTGTTGGCGTCATACCGATGCTTTGGGCAGACTCCCATTGTCCTTTGGGAATGTCTTGAATTGCCATGCGAAAAACTTCGGTCGCATAAGCACCAAACATGATAGATAGGGCAGTAACGCCTGCCCAAAATTGACTCACATCAATGCGTCCTGTATAGCCCATTTGCTTTGCAATGGTGACTAAAATGATACTACCGCCAAAGAAGATGAAAAAAACCATCAAAAGCTCAGGTATGCCACGGACGATTGTTGTATAGGCATCGGCAATTTTTTGTAATATCCAAACGCCAGAAAGCTTGGCAAGTGCACCAAGCAAACCGAATAACAGACCAAATACCAAACTGGCAAGCCCAAGCTTTATGGTCAGAATTGTACCTTGCAATAAAATTGGGCCGTAGCCTTGTAAGTCAAACACGCTAGTACCTTAAATTATAAAATACCATCAGTTGATTGCTGTGGTTTGTCTTATTTTAAGCAACCTGCTTAGCCAATCATTAAAAGATGGTGTCACAAAAATCAAATTACCATATAAAAAGCAACTTTCGGCGATGGATTTTACCGCCGAAAGCACAGCATTTTATGCCTTTTTGGCAGTCTTATTCATTATTCAATATTAGTTGGCATACCTGCTTCACCAAAGTGCTTAATGACAATTTGTTTATAGGTGCCATCAGCCTTGATTGCAGCCAAAGCCTCATTGAATTTTTGTAATAGTGCGGTATTGCCTTTATCGACAGCAATGGAGACTTTATCATTGATATTAATGTCCCCACCTTTGATCTCAAAATTTTGACCCAAGTCCGAGCTAAGCCAAGTTAATGCTGGCAGTTTGTCAGAAATCATAGCGTCAGCACGCTCATTACCTAAATCAATAAAAGCATTGTCCAGCGTATCGTACAGCTGTGGCTTGCTGTTTGGATAAGTTTGGGTTAACCATTGACTTGAGATGGTTGAACGCTGAGCAACAATTTTGGCATTATTGATGGCATCGGTGCTGCTCGGATCAAAATTTGAACCTTTTTTTGCCAAAAATACCAAAGAGTTGACAAAATAAGGCTCGCTAAAATCCACCTGCTCACTACGCTCAGGGGTGACTGACATTGCTGCAACAATGGCATCAAACTTACCTGTTTTTAATGCTGGTATAATACCGTCCCAATCTTGGGCAATGATTTGGCATTCGGTTTGCATTTTGTTGCATAACGCATTGGCGATATCCACATCAAAGCCACCCAAACTGCCATCTGGATTGGTGTAGTTAAATGGTGCATAAGTGCCTTCGGTCGCAATACGCAAGGTGTCACCACTGGCTTTTGTGCTTTGTTCGTTTTGACCGCTACAAGCTGAGATACTAAATGTACCAACAATGGCTGCCATAAGTCCAAATGTTTTAAATTTCACAATCTACTCCTTGATTTGGTGTGACTTAAATTTTGATGGTGTAGCGTGACTTGACTAAAACCAAACACCATCGGCTTAAAATTATTGACCTAATGCTTGGCTGTTAAAGTATTTGGCAACAATCTCATCATATTTGCCATTAGTTTTTAGGCTGGCAAGTGCAGCGTCAAAATCCGCTTTTAGGCTGCTATCTTTACGCACAGCGATACCGACTTTATCACCGATATCAATGGGCATGCCTTTGATCTCAAATTCAGAGCCAGCTTCAGTGGCAAGCCAGTCAGTAGCAGGCACGACATCAGACAACATAAATTCAACACGCCCAGCGGTCAAATCAAGATAAGCGTTGTCTTGCTTATCATAAGTTTTGATGTTGGCGTCTGGATAATGTTTTTGAAGATATTCCGCTGAAACAGTTGCCTGCTGCGTTGCAACAGCTTTACCAGTGATGTCATTGATGGTGGCGGTATTGTCTTTCTTACCAATCAAAACAAGCGTATTATCAAAATAAGGCTCACTAAAGCCCACTGCATTTAGGCGTTCTTCGGTAATGGACATACCCGCCATGATGGCATCAGACTTATTGGCGTTCAAGCTTGGAATAAGACTGTCCCAGTCTTGGCTTACGATTTGACAATCTGCTTGCATCTGCTTGCATAGTGCATTTGCCAAATCAATCTCAAAGCCGACCAATTGACCTTGCTTGTCAAGATAGCTAAATGGCTTAAAGCTAGATTCAGTAGCGATAATCAATTCTTTTTGTGAGGTCGAGCTGTTAGGTGCAGCAGCAGTTTTGGTATTGGTCGTAGACTCATTGCTACAAGCAGCAAGTAAAGAAACACAAAATGCGGCTGTGGTAAATTTTAACACGGTTGTCATGATCACCTCTTAATATGCTTAATATGCAAGAATGGATAATCGACACACCAAAAGTAGGTGTGCCAAACTTAAAAAGTATCTGATTGAAAGTGAGCTTTTTCAATTTCTGCCAATTTACCGCTTTCTTTGATTTTTGCTAAAGCTGCATCAAACTCAGCTTTTAGGCTGTCGCCTTTGCGTACGGCGATACCCAAGTGATCGTTATTATCAATCTCTTCGCCGATTAAGCCAAACTCACCATTACCCTCTTGCTTTAGCCAGTCAATAGCCGATACTTTTTCAGCCATGACTGCATGATTGCGTCCTGCTTTTGTGTCCAAATAAGCATTGGTGTAGGTGTCATGCAGCTGAACACGATTGCCATCTTTACCATCATATTTTTCGGTGATATAGGCAGCACCAGTAGTACCACGCTGACTGGCAAGGGTTTGATTGGTGATATTATTGGGATCAAAGCTGCCATCACTTTTGGCAAGCCAAACGATCGTATTTGAAAAATAAGAGTCCGAAAAATCTACTTGTGCTTGACGCTCTGGGGTGATGGACATGCCTGCGATGATGGCGTCATATTTGCCTGCCAATAAGCTTGGGATTAAGCCATCCCAATCCTGAGCAATTATCTGACAGTGAGCGTGCATTTCGGCACATAAGGCATTCATCACATCCACATCAAAACCGATAATCTGACCGCTGGCATCCGTGTCATTAAATGGTGGGTAGGCGGCTTCAGTTGCGATCACAATGCTTTTTTGGCTTGGCTGAGCGGGTGCTGTTGTTTGGGTGCTGGTTTCTTCTTTGGTACAACCCGCCAAAGTAACACAAGCGACAGTTGCCAAAGTGGCAAATGGTTTTATCATGATAATTCCTTGGGTTAATAAAAATTGGCGACAATAAAATTAGCGGTGCGATGCCATAAATTCTCGTACGCGTGCAGATTTTGGGTGGTCAAATACTTCTTTTGGTGTGCCAATCTCTTCAATGCGACCTTGGTGTAAAAATACCACTTTGCTTGAGACTTCACGAGCAAAACGCATCTCGTGCGTGACAATGAGCATGGTACGACCCTCGTCGGCCAGCTCACGCATGACAGCAAGTACTTCATTGACCAGCTCAGGGTCTAGTGCCGAGGTGGGTTCATCAAACAGCAGTACTTGTGGCTGCATGGCAAGCGAGCGAGCGATTGCGACACGCTGACGCTGACCGCCTGACAGATTGTCAGGATAGGCATCTTTTTTATCCAAAAGACCAACCTTGGTCAAAAGCCGTTCGGCATCTTTGATGGCGTCAGCTTTTGAGATACCAAGCACTTGCGTAGGGCCTTCGATGATATTTTGTAAAATGGTTTTGTGCGGCCACAAATTGAAATTTTGAAACACAAAGCCAATTTTTGAGCGTAGTTTTTCAAGTTGTTTATTATCGGCTGCAACCAATTCGCCTTTATGTGATTTAAGTTTTAATGTCTCTTGACCGACAATGATTTTTCCCGAGGTAGGCTTTTCAAGCAGATTGATGCAGCGAAGTAAGGTGGACTTACCAGAGCCTGATGAGCCTAAAATACTGATCACATCACCATCGTATGCGGTCAAAGACACACCTTTTAACACCTCAAGTGAGCCATAGCTTTTATGAATGTCTTGTAAGTCCAGAGCAATGGGGCGTGAATCGGTCATGAAAAATCCTAAAAAGGTGCAAATTAGTACAAAGGTCAGAAAAAATCTATACAGTTTCATAAAAAAATTTATCAAGATAATTCTACCCTAAAAATGCATAAAGACAAAATATTTTTCGTAATTTTTTCTATATTTATTACTATTATCAATAATTCAGGGCGTGCTTTGGGTATCGGAGAAGCAAATATGCCCTTAGGGTGATCGCTATTAATTTTGATAAACAAGCAATTTTATAAACAAGCCAATGGCATAAGCGGTATAAAGGCACGGCTTTATTTGATACTGTATAACAATTTGCAAATGTTTGGCTAATTGAATCAAATTCGCTATAATAGACAGTTATGTCAAAAAGACACCTATCGCCTGCCAACGAGTCATCATGAGTAATCTATTTCAAAATCCGACCATTGCCCGCTTTATGGGTAAGCTACCTACCATTAAGCAACTGATTTTTAGCATTTTTGGCATTGTATTGTTGGTATTTTTATTTTTATCGCTGCTGTCTTATGATCAGACGGATTCGGCATGGTCACATGTTGGCAGCCATTCAACCATTAATAATGTCGGTGGGCTACTTGGTGCTTGGGTATCAGATATTTTGCATACCTTATTTGGTTTTGGGGCATGGGTGGCTGTGCTGGTGCTGGCATATGAGCTGGTTCGGCTATGGTGGTCGCATGTTAAGCTATTTTGGGTACTAAGATTATTTGCCTATGGGCTGTTGATATTATTTGTCAGTGCCTTGCTTGCTTATATTGGTGAGATGACAAATGCTTTGCTTGCAACCCGTTTGGGCGGGGCGATTGGGTTTGAGCTACAAAAAAGCTTGGCTGGTATTTTTGGCGGGACGGTAACGGCTCTACTTTTGATCGGAATAATTATCCTCATCTCTTTGTTGAGCTTTGAGATTCGTTGGCGTTATCTGATGGGTCTGGTTTTTCATTGGATTGGCGGCGATAAATCCACCCCCAAAGTAGACTTGGAGCCTAAACCAGAAAGTGCAAACAGTACCATCAGTACCATACCAGATGAAAGTACAAGCCCTGTTACATCGGCGGTGGTAAGCACACCGCATAATCATGAAGGTGTGCTTGAGAGCTTTTTACGCCATTCTGGATTGCGTGATGAGCTAATCGCTGAGCGTGATAATGAAGCCAGCAAACAAGCTGCCAAAGCAGAAGCGGAAAACATTTACCAAGAAACGCAACAAGCAGCTACAACTGACCCGATGAAGTATCGTCATGATAAGTTGGATGACGCAACGCATTTGGGTGAGCTAAATGAGTCGTCCAACCAGATCGTCATTAATAACAACCCATCAACCGTAGAGCGATTTAAAACAATTCAAAAAGTTGGCCCCAACTTTGATGAAAATCAGGCGACTGAAGTTAAAACAACCAAGGACACCAAGCCTAACCAAGAGCAGACGCATCAGACACCCAAACCAAAACAGTCAGCAACGCCTGTACAGTCTCGTGCGATGGATACCTTAAGCTATCGTTTGAGTTTAACACCGATTCCTGAGCTGGACTTATTAGATAAGCCCAATTTATCCAATAAACCTAAAGTGAGCGATGATGAACTGCAGCAAGCTTCAGAGCTTTTGGAGATTAAACTTCAAGAATTTAATATTCAAGCTCAAGTTGTCTCAGCCATGGTTGGCCCTGTGGTCACACGCTTTGAGGTTGAGCTTGCACCGGGTGTCAAGGCAAGCCGAGTCACACGCATCTCTCAGGATTTGGCACGCTCGATGTCCAAAGCATCTTTGCGTGTGGTTGAGGTGATTCCAGGTAAGCCGTATATTGGTATTGAGGTACCCAATCAAAAGCGTGAGATGGTGCATTTGCTTGAGCTGTTGGATACTAAAGATTATCAAAGTCCAAATAACCAAATTGCCATCGCTGTCGGTAAAGACATCAGCGGCAAGCCTGTGATTGCTGATTTGGCAAAAGCACCCCATATGCTGGTGGCAGGTACGACAGGGTCGGGTAAATCGGTATTGGTGAACTCATTTTTATTATCTATGCTACTAAAATACACGCCCGATGAGCTTAAACTTGTACTCATTGACCCAAAACAGCTTGAACTTGCCAACTATGGCGACATTCCGCATCTATTGACCCCTGTCATCACTGATATGAAAGATGCGGTTGCTGCTTTGACTTGGTGTGTCAATGAAATGGAACGCCGTTATCAGCTGATGAGCAAGCTTCGAGTGCGAAAAATCAGTGAATTTAATAAAAAAGTGGAAGTCGCCGAAGCTGAGGGTGAACCAATTTATGACCCTTTATGGCACATTAATCAAAGTGTCAGCCAAGATAAGCCGCCCAAGCTTAAGCCACTGCCAACGATTGTGATTGTGGCGGATGAATTTGCCGATATGATCATGCAGCTTGGTAAAACTGCCGAAGAGCCGATTGTGCGTTTGGCACAAAAAGCACGCGCCGCTGGTATTCATTTATTGCTTGCTACCCAACGCCCGACGGTGAATGTGGTAACAGGTTTGATTAAGGCGAATATTCCTGCTCGTGTTGCACTGCGTGTCAGCTCTAAAGTTGATAGTCGCACAATCATCGAAGAAGGTGGCGCTGAGGATATGTTGGGGCATGGCGATATGATGTTCATTGGACCAGGTAAAAATCATCCTGAGCGTGTGCATGGTGCTTATGTGGATGACGATGAGGTCAATCGAGTCTGTGATGCTTGGCGTGAGCGTGGCAAGCCTGACTATATTGATTTATCTGACAGTTATTCTTTTGAAGGTGAGGGTAGCGGTGATGCAGGTGGTAGCGTTGCAGGCGATGAGTTATATGAGGCGGCAGCGGCTTTTGTGGTTGAGACTAAAAAGCCATCCATCTCATCGGTGCAGCGTAAGTTTAGCATCGGATACAATCGTGCTGCGCGTCTGCTTGATCAAATGGAAGAGCGTGGACTGGTCTCATCGATGGATAACAGTGGCAAGCGTCAGCTGCTTTTGTAGGATGATATGATGTCACTATCAAGCGAAAGTATCGCTATTATTGTTGTGCTTGTTGTTGCTGGTTTTTGGGTGGGCAATTTTATGGCAGCTCGCCCCAATGCCAATCAAATGCGAGTGGCAGATTTTCGGCTGATGGTGCGTCATTTTGGTATTTTTCCTAAGCTTATCACTTGCCCAAATTGGCTTAAAGATAGGTATGATGCACTCAAACCCACCAAAAAAGATGCGTATGCCAGAGCAGATAGCATGCCTTGGGTTGCTCAGTACACTGTCATCATAGAAGACCTTAGGCTACCAATGGCTCAATATCATGTCATGGCAGGTTGTTGGCATCTGATACCGCAGCAGTTTTATACGCCAAAGATGCTGACACAAGTACGCCGCCTTGATGAGCAGCCCATACATCTGCCTGAACATATCAAGGCTCAAGTTCTGGGACTGTCAATGAAAGCAAATCATATCTCGCTTTACTGGTTGGATGATAAATACCAACACAGCCAAAAGGCTTATAAGCTGGATAAAATAAAAGCTCAATCCGACTTAAACGACATCAAAACCCAGCTGATGGCTTGGGCAAAATTGATTGATGGTGGCAAATCGCCCTGATGGGCGTGATTGTTTTTGCGAAAACTTTGAGCAAATTTTTATAAAATGATTGACAAAACCACATTTGCACCCTATAAATGCACATGGATACCCATTCACCCTAGGGATTCTGGATAAATTCTCAGATATTTAGCAAATTTAAATAAAGGCATAATCATGGCAACTTCTAAAAAAACGACCACCAAAGCTGAGGCAGCATTGACCAAAGCCAATGCTCGGGGCAAATCCTTAGTGATTGTGGAGTCGCCTGCAAAAGCCAAAACCATTAATAAATATTTGGGTAAAGATTATGTGGTGCGTTCAAGCGTGGGTCATGTGCGTGATCTGCCTGTTGGTGGCAGTGCGACCAAAACCAACAAAACCCAAGATGTTGGCTTGTCTCGTGAAGAAAAAGCCCAAAAAGCATTAGTTCGCCGTATGGGTGTTGACCCTGAACATGACTGGGCGGCGGTGTATGAGATATTGCCAAACAAAACCAAGGTGATTCGTGAACTAAAAGCACTTGCCAAGGAGGCCGATAAAATTTATCTTGCCACCGATTTAGACAGAGAGGGTGAGGCGATTGCGTGGCATTTAAAAGAAGTGATTGGCGGCAGTGATGATAAATACAGCCGTGTGGTATTTAATGAAATTACCAAAACAGCCATCCAAACAGCCTTTGAGCATCCTGATCAATTAAACATTGATCGTGTCAATGCACAGCAAGCTCGCAGATTTTTGGATCGTGTGGTGGGCTTTATGGTATCACCACTACTTTGGGCAAAGATTGCCCGAGGTCTGTCAGCGGGCCGAGTGCAAAGTGTCGCAACTCGTTTGGTGGTTGAGCGTGAGCGAGAAATTCGGGCATTTGTCCCTGTTGAATATTGGAAAATTCACACCAATAACACCGCAGCAGGCGAGACGCTAAACCTTGAAGCGGTCAAAAAAAATGGTAAAACGCTAAAACTTGGCAATAAAGCACAAGCCGATGAAGTTGTTTTGGCGTTAGGCTCATCAGACTTTATTGTGTCAGCGATCGAAGAAAAGCCCACTCAGTCTCGTCCATCAGCACCCTTTATCACTTCAACGCTCCAGCAAGCCGCCAGTACACGACTTGGGTTTAGTGTCAAAAAAACCATGATTT
>NZ_KV796853.1:90609-144513 GCF_001809255.1 Moraxella sp. HMSC061H09 | reverse complement strand
TTTGGCACAGCGTTTGTATGAAGCAGGGCATATTACTTATATGCGTACCGACTCTACTTTTTTGAGCCAAGACGCCCTAAATTTGGTGCGTGAATACATTACAGATCATTTTGGTGATGACTATTTGCCCCAAAAACCCAATTTTTATGGTAATAAACAAAATGCTCAAGAGGCGCATGAAGCGATTCGGCCTTCTCATGTTTTGGTAAAATCCTCGCAGCTGACTGGCATGGAGCGTGATGCTCAGCGTCTTTATGAGTTGATTTGGCGGCAGTTTGTGGCATGCCAAATGATGCCAGCACGCTATCAGTCAGTCAATTTGATGGTTGCCGCTGGCGATATAGAGCTTAAAGCCAAAGGACGGACTTTGGTTTTTGATGGCTATACAAAGGTGCAGCCGCCTGCTAAGACTGATGATATCTTACTGCCCGCTGTTAAAGTGGGTGAAAAGTTGCCTTTGATTGAGATTTTGCCAACACAGCATTTCACCAGCCCGCCTGCTCGCTACAGTGAAGCAAGCTTAGTCAAAGAGCTTGAAAGCCTCGGTATCGGGCGACCATCAACCTATGCGTCTATTATCTCAACCATTCAAGAGCGTGGCTATGTTAAGCTTGAAAATAAACGCCTATATGCTGAAAAAATGGGAGATATTGTGACAGAAAGGTTGGTAGAAAGTTTCCCTGATTTGATGGATTATGCCTTTACCGCAGGGCTTGAAGATAAGCTTGATGAGGTGGCGGTTGGCGAGGAAGATTGGAAAGCGGTGCTTGACAGATTTTATCATGATTTCAAACACAAGCTTGATTATGCCAAGACCACCGATGGCATGCGTCCTAATAATCCAACCAATGTGCCTGATATTCACTGTGATTTATGTCATCGCCCAATGCAGATACGCACAGGTTCAACGGGTGTATTTTTGGGTTGTACAGGTTATAATCTACCACCCAAAGAACGCTGTAAAGGTACCAAAAATTTGATGCCAGTTTCGGCATTTGAGTTTGATGCTGATGATGATTCAGCAGAGGTCAACGCCCTCATGGAAAAAAAGCGTTGCCCAAAATGCAATACTGCGATGGATGGCTACATTGTCGACGGTGGGCTAAAGCTGCATATCTGTGGTAATAACCCTGATTGCGATGGTCATGTGCTTGAAAAAGGTGTATTTGAGATTGGGGGTGCAACCAGTGATACACCGACCATTGATTGTGATAAATGCGATGGTCAAATGGAGCTTAAAACGGGGCGTTTTGGTGCATATTTTGCTTGCCGAAAGTGTGATAATACCCGAAAAGTACTCAAAAATGGTCAGGCGGCCCCTCCTCGTATGACACCCATTGATATGCCCAAGCTGCGTTCACAAAAATTTGATGACCATTATGTGCTGCGTGAAGGTGCAGCAGGGCTATTTTTGGCGGCATCCAAATTTCCTAAAGTTCGTGAAACTCGTCCACCAAAGCTAAGTGAACTTCGTGAGATTAAAGATCAGCTTGAGCCAAAATTTTATTATTTGTTTGATGCACCAGATACAGATGATGTTGGTAACCCAACAATTTTACGATGGAGCCGTAAAAATCAAGAGCAATATGTTGGTTCAGAAAAAGACGGTAAAGCGACCCGTTTCGCCTTGGTTTGGCGTGATGGTGCATGGGTACAAGCCTAGTTATTTTACGCACTTTGGGAGTTTTGTAGGAAATATCGCACAAAGTTTGACGATTTTGGCGTATTTTCATCAGCATGGTTTTATTGCATAATATACCCATAGCAAAGGAGAACCCTGATGGATTGGGGCAAGGATGAAGTGCTATTCATGGAAGGTTGATAAGGATATAGATTTTACGGTGGTAAAATCATGTAAAGTAGCAAGCTGCATTGGTGACGATGCAGCTTGTTGCTTTTATATTGGCGAAAATTAAATTAATTAAATTCATCCAGACAAAAAGGCAAAAAATATGCGACCAATTTAGTCGCACATTGTACGGTTTCAGATGATGGCTTTAGTGTGCCTGCTCCCAGTTTTCACCGATACCTATTTCAACCACGAGTGGGACAGCAAAATCAACCGCCCAGCCCAGCTTTTTCGCTGTATCGGTTAGGGCATTTTGCATCGCTGTTTTGATCAGGTTGCCGATATCATGTGCCTTGTCAGTATCAACCTCAAAAACCAGCTCATCATGCACTTGTAGTAACAACTTGGCATCATCTTTGGGTAATACTTCATCCACCGCAATCATGGCAAGTTTGATAATCTCAGCAGCTGAGCCTTGTAATGGTGCATTAATGGCTGCACGCTCGGCAGCATCTTTAATCATACGATTGCTACTTTGGATATCAGGTGAGTAGAGTTTACGACCTAAAATGGTCTGCACATAGCCTAACTGTTTTGCCATCGTCTTGGTACGCTCCATATACTCTAAAATGGCGGGATATCGTGCAAAATACCGCTTGATATAATCTTGGGCAACGGCTCGATCAACCTCAATCTGTTTGGCAAGCCCAAAAGCACTCATGCCATATAATAGCCCAAAATTAACCGCCTTAGCAGCGCGTCGCTCACTTGGTGTAACTTCGCTGATATCTTTGCCCATAATCTCAGCGGCGGTTGCCGTATGAATATCTAAATTATGATTAAAAGCACGGATCAAGCTTTCATCACCGCTAAAATGAGCCATCAGCCTAAGCTCAATTTGTGAATAATCTGCTGCCAAAATCATACGACCTTTTGGTGCGATAAATGCCTCACGAATCAGTCGCCCCGTATCTGTGCGAATGGGGATATTTTGTAGATTTGGATCAGATGATGACAGGCGACCTGTGCTGGTAAGCGCTTGATGGTAACTGGTGTGGACTCGCCCTTGCTCATCAGCGGCGTTTGCCAGCGTATCGGTATAGGTGCTTTTGAGTTTTGATAAGCTGCGATGTTCAAGTACCACATCAATCAGCGGATGTTCAATTTTTGATAATACAGCTTCTGAAGTGGCGTATTGCCCTGTTTTGGTTTTTTTGCCGCCTGCAATGCCCAGTTTGTCAAATAAAATCTCACCAAGCTGTTTTGGGCTTGCCAAATTAAACGGCTCATCTGCAATGCGTTCAGCCTCAATTTGCAGTGCCATAATTTTTTTATCAAATTCATCTGATAATTGCCCCAAAAAATCAGTATCAATTAAAATACCATCATGCTCCATTTGGGTTAGAATTTGGGCGGTAGGTATTTCTAGATGGTATAACAGTTGGGCAGCCGTTTTATCTTGATTGATGTGTTGATTAAATCTATTAAATAGCCGAAAAGTAATATCCGCATCTTCGCATGCATACTGGCTTGCTGCATCCATGGCGACCTTATCAAAACTAAGCTGTTTGGCACCTTTGCCTGCAACATCTTCAAAAGTTGTGGTCTGTACGCCCAAATAATGCTTAGCCAGTGCATCCATACCATGACGAGTTGCAGCAGCATTGATGACATAGCTGGCAAGCATGGTATCCATTTGCCAAGGAGATATGTTGATGCCATACTTTTTAAAAATATGGGCATCATACTTTAGGTGTTGCCCAATTTTACCGATATTTGGATTTTCCAAAATGGGTTTAAATGCTGATAATACGGTATCAATCGGCAACTGATTATCAAGCAAAACATCAAAATCTGCTGTATGACCGACAGGAATGTAGTAGCCTTCATAATCAGCGGTACTCACCGAAATGCCAACCAGTTTGGCGTGTTGCCAATTGATATCAGTGGTTTCGGTGTCAATGGCAAAGTAGGGCGTGTGATTTAATTTATCCAAAAGTTTGGTAAAATCCTGCTGGGTTGTAATGGTGTGATAAGAGATATCTTTGATGGGCGGTATTGGGGTTTGGCTTGAAAGGGTGTTGTCATGGATATCAATAGATACGGCTTTATCGGTTGGCTGATGGGGCAAATTAAGCAGCTGAGCGGTTTGAGCCATTTCTTTTTTAAATTCTAATTCTTCAAAGAGTGCATACAAGGCAGGTGCACGCTTGATTGTTGTTTCTTGGCTGTGGTCGAGCGTAATATCATCAAAGCTTATGGCAAGTTTTAGGTTGGTAACGATGGTCGCTAAAATGCGATTGAGTGGAATACTGTCTTGATTGTCGGCAATGCTTTTACCAACTGCCCCTTTGATATTGGCAAGATTGGCTAAGATGCCATCGATATTTTGGTATTCGTTGAGTAATTTGGCCGCTGTTTTTTGACCAACTTTAGGAATACCAGAAATACCATCAGACGCATCACCCATCAAGGCCAGATAATCGGCAATTTGTTCACTGGTCACACCAAATTTTTCTATCACACCTGCGTTATCGGTCAACTTGCCAGTAAAACTGTCTTCAAGCATGACACAATCATTCACCAGCTGAGCCATGTCTTTATCGCCTGTGGAGATGATGACCCGATGGCCTTGTTGGCAGGCTTGATAGGCCAATGTGCCGATGATATCATCCGCTTCAAAACCATCAATCTTAATGAGTGCAATGCCCAGTTTTTCAATCATCTCATGAATATAAGGAATTTGGATGCGTAATGCTTCGTCCATCGGAGGACGATGTGCTTTATAGGTTTCGGATAAATTGTGGCGAAAAGTAGGCGCTTTGGTATCAAATGCAACTGCCATATGGGTGGGATGATATTTTTTAATCAGCTTGTTGAGTGCATTTAGTACGCCACGGATGGCATTGGTTGGCAATCCTTGAGAATTTGATAGCGGTGGTAGACCATGAAAGCAGCGAAATAAATAATAAGAACCGTCTACCAAAATCACAGGCGGACGAGTGGTATCAACTTGGTCTGTGGACAGTTTGGCAAGACTTGGGATACTGTTAATATTTGGGTAAGCGGTATTCGTCATGGCAGTCATTGGATTTAAAAATTGGATGAAGAATTTTATATTATAACCAAAAAATCACCGCTTGGGGCATTGGATATCAAAAAGCCCACCGCTTGGATGGGCTTTGGCTTGGATTAGTGATATTCGGTACATTCAATGATGTTATCACGGCAAAACATTTCATGGTTAGCGGCAAGACATTTTTTCTTAACTGCCAAGCGAGCCTTGCCACGGCTCTGATTTTCGGCAGTAAAGGTATCTGTAAATGCCTTGAGTTTACAGACATGGACGGTGTCATCTTGATGGTTGTGGGTGGATTTGTCGATAAGAACAGGCACGCCAACAGGCACGCCAATGATCATTGCACTACCTTGGTCGCTGACTGGTGCAACGCAGGCGGATAAACCTAAAGCGGTAGCGATTATAAGGGCAAATTTATTCATAAGATAACCTTGAGTAACTTAATCATTGCTAATACTAAATTAAAATAGAGTGAAATATGGCTTAGATAAAATTATAGCATAAATTTAGGTTTGGCGTGTTAAGTTGTGATAAAACAAGTGTTTGGATGAATGGTTTGTACTATGTCGTTGCTACCTAAGCGACTGTAATCGTGTCATCACTTGATGTGATTTATGGTATAATAATTTTCATTTTATTTGACTGGTTTAATTTTTGTATCTCACCGTACACATCAATGTATGCATCATCTACAAAAAGGCAAGCAATGACAACCCATTTAACCAATGAAATCAACCAACGCAGAACATTTGCCATCATCAGCCACCCCGACGCTGGTAAAACCACCATGACCGAAAAGCTGTTACTTTGGGGCAAGGCAATTCAGGTAGCAGGCGAGGTGCGTGGACGCAAAGCCGACCGCCACGCCACATCCGATTGGATGAGCATGGAGCAAGAGCGTGGCATCTCTATCACCACATCGGTCATGCAATTTCCCTATAAAAATCATGTGGTTAATCTGCTAGATACCCCAGGACACGCCGATTTTTCAGAAGATACCTACCGCACGCTGACCGCTGTGGACTCTGCCCTTATGGTGATTGACGGTGCTAAGGGCGTTGAGGAGCGGACGATTAAGCTTATGGAGGTGTGTCGCATGCGTGATACGCCCATCATCTCATTTGTCAATAAACTTGACCGTGAGATTCAAAATCCGCTTGCCTTGCTTGATGAGATCGAAAGCGTCCTAAAAATCAAATGCGTGCCATTTGCTTATCCCATTGGTATGGGTCAGGACTTTGTGGGGGTATATAGTTTTGTGGATAACAAGACTTACTTTTATAAAAAAGGCTTTGGTTCACAAATTGTAGAGATTGAGAGTAAAGATGGCTATGATCATGCTGACATTAAGGACAGGCTTGGGCAGATTTTATGGGATGAATTTATAGAAAACATTGAACTTGCCCAAATGGCGTATGAAGATTGGGATGAGCGTGAATTTTTGGCAGGTCGTCAAACGCCTGTGCTGTTTGGTACGGCGTTAGGCAATTTTGGTGTGAACATGATTTTGGATGTGCTGACCCAATACGCACCGCCCCCAAAAGACCATGTGGCAGTAGAGCGGACGGTAAAAGCGGACGAACCTGCCTTTACAGGTTTTGTCTTTAAAATCCAAGCCAACATGGACCCTAAGCACCGAGACCGTGTCGCCTTTATGCGAGTATGTTCGGGCAAATACGAGCGTGGCATGAAAATGAACCATGTGCGTCTTGGCAAAGAGGTGCGAGTGTCGGACGCTCTCATGTTTTTGGCAGGCGACCGTGAGACGCTAGATGAGGCGTATGCTGGTGATATCATTGGTCTGCACAATCATGGCACGATACAAATTGGCGACAGCTTTACCAGTGGCGAGACCTTGAATTTTACAGGCATTCCGCACTTTGCCCCTGAGCTGTTTCGCCGTGTGGTGCTAAAAGACCCGATGAAATCCAAACAATTACAAAAAGGCTTACAACAACTCTCGGAGGAGGGGGCAACCCAAGTGTTTATGCCTCAAATCAACAACGATTTGATTTTGGGGGCGGTGGGCGTGCTACAATTTGAGGTGGTGGCACACAGATTATTAGAAGAATATAAAGTGCAATGCACCTTTGAACCGATTAGCATTGCAACGGTGCGATGGGTTTACTCTGATGATAAAGTCGCTTTTGAAAAATTTAAGAAAAAAGCCCACGACCAGCTGTCGGTAGACGGCGGTGGTTATCTGACTTATCTTGCTCCCAGCCGTGTCAATTTACAACTCATGCAAGAGCGATATCCAGAGGTTGAGTTTCGGGCAACAAGGGAGCATTAGTCGCACGATAAGATCGCATGAAAAAAGATCACATGAAAATTACCACACATACCGATACAGGCTCGGTCATAGGTTCACTTTGGATGGTAGTCGGTGCGATTGGTTTTAGCATCATGGGACTGCTGGTCAAGATGACAGGCACACGCTTTGAGATGCATGAATATGAGTTGGTTTTTTGGCGTGTTGTTTTTGCTGCAACTGTTTTAGGTCTGCAAGCTGCACTAACAAAAAAACAATTTTCAACACGCTATCCACAAGCACATTTTTGGCGTTCTTTGGCTGGTACAATCAGCTTATTTATGTTCTTTTTTGGTTTGGTGCATTTGCCGCTGGCAACTGCCATTACCTTTAGCCACACATCAGCGATATTTTTGGCAATTTTTTCAGTCATTCTTCTGAAGCAATTTCCCAGTCGCCTAACTTGGTTTGCACTCATGTTGGGTTTATGTGGCATTATGCTAATTTTAAGACCCAGTATCCTTGGACATGGGCTATTGCCAACGCTCATTGGGCTGACAAGTGGTGCCATGGCAGGCTATGCGTATCTACAGGTGCGTGAGTTGTCTTTATTGGGCGAACCTTCTTGGCGAATTGTGTTTTATTTTGCAGTACTTGCAACACTCATTTCAGCGATCGCCAGTACAGTGGTAGGATGGACACCCATACAGCCCCAAATGCTACCTTATTTATTTGGTATTGGTCTATTTGCGATGATAGGGCAGTTATCGATGACACATGCCTACAAGGTTGGGCGTAAATTTATGGTATCAGCATTGGGCTACTTGGTGGTGGTACTCTCGATGCTATATGGGGTCATATTTTTTGATGAAGTCTTACCCGTCATGGCGATGGTTGGTATCGTACTTGTGATTGCAAGTGGCATTTTGGCAGGTAAAAAATAAGTGTTTGGCTTAAGCGTCGTGATCTCACATCGCTTAAGCCTTTTGTTTATTGATAACTGTGTTAAACTATCTGCCACATTCCTTAATTCTCAATGCCATGCTTATCTGTCCAATTTGTCATTTATCGCTAAATTTTACAAAGAAAACCTACCAATGTGCCAATCAACACAGTTTTGATGTTGCCAAAGGCGGTTATGTAAACTTACACTTAGTACAACATAAAAAAAGTAAACATCCTGGTGATACGCCTGCTGCTGTGCAAGCACGGCGTGCATTTTTATCAGCGGAGCATTATCAACCGCTCAAATCAGAAATTTTAAACATGATTGGAAATATTCGCCCCAAAACGATACTTGATATTGGGTGTGGTGAAGGTTATTATACCCAAGCTTTGGGCAGCATTTGTGATCATGTGATTGGGCTTGATATTGCCAAATCAGCCATTCAGACTGCCGCTAAAGCTGATGGGTCAAACCAAATCACTTGGGTGGTGGCAACAGGGTCTGTATTACCTGTTGCTGATAAGTCTATGAATGTGTGTACCAGCTTTTTTAGTCCGCTACCAAAAGATGAAATACGACGAGTGCTTTGTGATGGTGGCTACTTGATGGTGGCAGTTGCTGCACCCAATCATTTGTATGATATGCGTGCAGCGTTATTTGAGACGGTAGTTGCACATCACCCCAACAAATCCATACAAAGGCTTGCACCTGAATTTTGTTTGGTTGACCAGGCATATATCACCGCACCAATGCACTTGGATAATACGGCTCTTAAAAACTTAATTGCTATGACGCCTTACGCCTATAAGGCAAAATCTGAGCGGCGTGCTGCACTTGAATGCTGTGAGAGCTTTTTTGTACAAGGTGAATTTTGTATATTTTTATTTAAAAAATTACAATGATTTTGCCATTGCTATGGCAAATATAAAAGACAGGTTTGGGTTAACAAATAAAAACTGCCGATTTTGCCCAAGCGGTCTTAAGATGGCTTGGGCGGTGAAATCGCAGCGTTATTCGGTGTCTTTTTTAAGCTTTGTCATATTGGAGACTTTGCCAAAACCTTTTGGTAATGGGTTGCCACGGTTGGCACGATGTGCAATATAATTGGCGATATCATTAGGATTAAGCGTTAAAGTACGCTTACCTGCTGTAATCACCAAGGCATCAGTATCCGATAAAGCTGTGATGGCAGTGATGGTTTCGCCAGCTTTTAGGTTGGCAAGCTTATTGCCTTTACCCTTAGCAAGTTTGGGTAGCTCATCGCTTGCAAAGATAAGCAGGTTACCATTTGATAAGCTGACAGCGACCAAACTGTCATCATCTTGCATGACAACAATGGGCAAAAGTACACCATCAGCAAGATTAATGCTACTTTTGCCTGATTTTTGGGCAGTGTCTAAGTTTGCAAGCTGATTGATAAATCCATAACCCAAACTGCTTGCCATTAAGACATTTGGGCTACCATTGGTCTGATTATAAAAAAGCAATTGATCAATTTTGGCACCCGCAGGCAAGTTTAAAAGACTGGTAATAGGGTCGCCTTGGGTGCGTGCTGATGGTAGATGTATGCTATCAAGCCCATAACTGCGACCAGTATTATCAACCAAAATAAGCCGCTCGGTAGATTTGCCTAAAGCGTGTGTTAAATAAGCATCACCGGTACGGTAGTTCATCTCGGCAGGGTCTGCATGATGACCCTTGGCAGCTCGAATCCAGCCAGCTTGAGATAAAATAGCAGTAATTGGCTCACTGGCAATCAAATCCACTGCTTTTAGGCTACTGGATTCTGCTCGCTGTACCACAGGTGAGCGACGAGCATCGCCATGCGTTTTGGCATCGGCTGTCAGCTCATCAATAAGTAGCTTGGTGAGCATTTCGGGGTTATTTAGCTGCTCGCTGATGAGTAGACGCTCAGCTTCTAGGCGATCGTGTTCGGCAGTTAGCTCAATTTCTTCTAATTTGGCAAGCTGGCGAAGTTTGATATCTAAAATGGCATTGGCTTGAGTTTGGGTGAGTCCAAATCGTGTCATCAGCTCAATCTTGGGGTCTTCTGCGGTGCGAATGATGTCAATAATCTCGTCAATATTCAGATAAGCGATCAGTAATCCTGCCAAAATGTGCAATCGTTCATTGATTTTATCCAAACGATACTGCAAGCGGCGAATCACCACACTTTTTCGTACCGATAGCCATTCTAGTAAGATACTTTTTAGGTTTTTTACCTCAGGCTTGCCATTGATACCAATCATATTCATATTGACCCGATAGCTGGTTTCAAGGTCGGTGTTGGCAAATAGATGGCTCATGATTTTATCAATATTAAGCTTGCTTTTTTTAAGCTCAATGACAATACGGCAAGGATTAAGGTTATCTGATTCATCACGGATTTCGGTAACCCAAGGCAATTTTTTATCCATCATCAGTTTGGCGATTTGCTCGACAACTTTATTACCTGAAACTTGATAAGGCAGGGCGTTGATGATAACAAGGTGGTTTTGTTTTGGGTCGGTGTGATAAGTGGCACGCATCTTATAGCTGCCCTTGCCTGTTTCGTACATGGCGATCATGTCGTTTTTGGGCGTGATGATCTCAGCCGTTGTTGGTAAATCAGGTGCAGGCAGTGTTTGTACAAGCTGTTTGGTGGACAGCTCTGGATTTTTTAATAAGCGAATACAGGCTTTGACAACCTCGTGTAGGTTATGCGGTGGAATGTCTGTTGCCATGCCCACGGCGATGCCTGTCGTGCCATTTAATAAAATATTAGGCAGGCGGGCGGGCAATGTGACAGGTTCGGACAATGAGCCATCAAAATTGTCTTGCCAATCAACCGTGCCTTGCTCAATCTCACCAAGCAGTATATCGGCATATCGGCTCATATTAGCTTCGGTATATCGCATGGCAGCAAAGGATTTTGGGTCATCAGGACTGCCCCAGTTGCCTTGTCCAGTAATCAGCGGATAGCGGTAACTAAACGGCTGTGCCATCAGCACCATGGCTTCATAGCAGGCACTGTCGCCATGTGGGTGATATTTGCCCAAGACATCGCCAACCGTACGAGCGGATTTTTTGGGTTTGGCGGTATGTTTTAATCCAAGCTCACTCATGGCATAGACGATGCGTCGCTGGACAGGTTTTAGTCCATCAGCAATGTGCGGCAACGCTCTATCCATGATGACATACATGGCATAATTTAGGTAAGCGTATTCGGTAAAGTCGCTCACCGAACGAGTATCAATCTGTGTTGTCATAAACTGCTTTATTATTACTTAATCAAAATGTATCGGCTATGATACCAAGATTGGTTATAAAAAAGCAATGGCACACCGCTTGGCATCTTAAAGAAGGCGGTTTGTTTTAAAAATGATTTGGGTAAAAGTAAAATTAGGCAGCAAAAGCACTTTGCATCCGCTTGGCTAATTGGACATCACGGCTTTGAACGGCATGCTGGTCAGCTGTACCGATGCGTACCAAAATGCTGGTGTGATTATTTTCCCAAATGGGGTAGTGTTCTAGTATTTCAGCATAAAATGCCACACGCACCATAAAGCTTATGGCATCAGCAAAGCTTTTAAAATGATAAGTTTTAACCAAGCTATGACCATCAAGCGACCATCCTGGTAAGCTGTCAAGTTGAAGGGCGACCTGATCGGCGGTAAGGCTACTCATATGAACTCCAAAATAAGCAAGATGATGGCACAAGTTTAGCATATTCTTTAGCAGATGTATTAACTATTTATTGACGACTATTTATTGATTATTGACGACTATTTATTGATGACTGTATTGATTAATCAATGTACGAAATATACTAACTGATGTATTGCTTAATTGTAAGTGATACTAAGCTTTTTGTCTTGATTGGTGAATTAAAGCGTGCGATAATACGCTATTGGCTTGCTTAATTTTTCTTAACCAACCTTGATTGATTATTTTTTTTATTTTAATTAAGCATTGATTATACAATCCTCGAAAAACTTAATTTAATCTTTTTAACTTAAAAATACCCCTATTTTGTTGGCAAAAATTTACCAAATTCACCCGATATTGGGCGGGTTTTGATGGATAAGCCAGACAGTTAACATCATGGAGATGATATAAAATGAACCAAGTCCCCCCCCCCGATAATTTAGCAAATATCAATAAAAAACCCAGTATTTGTTGCGTTTTTGGTATTGGCTGACTTTAAAAGTGTACTATGATAAGCTTTTAACCAAAGGGGCAGCAAGTTATTTGACCATTATCTCGGTTCTTGTTTTTATGGCTGCATTTGCTGAGGGTTTTGCATGGGGGCATTTGGGCAGTACTTTTACTCATGATAACCCATGGCTGGGTAGAATTGGCTTGGGCTGCTTTGTTGGCTTTGCGTTGCTATTTTTTGATCGGCAAATGATTACAGCCGATTTTTTAGAAGATAAACATAAAAGACAGCTATTACCATATCTTCACAATATTGAAAAGCCTCAAGCGTCTTCTGGTTTTGTGGGTAAGGTGCAGGGTTTTTGGTATTATTTAAGAAGCCTTAAAATTTATCTATTCTTGGTGTGCCGTTTGGCTATTATTCTTGGCTCTTTGTATGTTACCGCACCATTTTTAACACAAATTTTATTTAAAACCGATATTGAACAAAAACAGTTTGAGCAATACGAACAGAGTATTGAGTCTGCTAAAAATGAGATCATCGGTAAAATTGATGATGAAATTCGTGCCAAAAAAGAGAAAATTAATAGCCTGCGTGTCAAATTGGATACTGAAATTAGTGGTGGGCGTGGTACAGGTCGAGGCAAAGGTCCTATTGCCCAAAATTTGGAAAATGAAATCCTTGAGCATAAAGCAGAATTAGAGACACTCATCAAAGATCGTAATGACAAAGAAAAGAAAATTGAGGATGTCATCATTGGGTATAATGACAAGACATTAGATGAAGGTGTATTAACAGCACTTGGGATTAAGGTTGCCAAAGACAGTCCATTATTTCGTGAACGAGCCATTGAGCAGTTAGAAAAAGACTCCGCCTATCAAAAAGTTAAACAAGCAGTGGATTTTTTCTTACTGGGTTTGGGCTTAATTTTGATTTTAGGTAAGTTTTTTCAGACCAAATCTGTACAGCTTTATTTTTCAGAAATTCTACAAGAAAAATGGCTAAAATACGAGCGAGGGGTTTTTGATGAATATTTAAACCCTACCGAGCGAAGCAGTAGCCTTTTACCTACCACAACAGCATTTCCTGCTGAATTTGAAGCCATGATGGTCAGGTATAATAACAATATTTCTGAATATGAGTCTCAAGAAAGACAAAAACGAGATAAAGAAAAATCAGACCATATGGCTCAGCAAGCTTATTTTTTGGGGCGTGCCAAAGAATATAAAGACTCACATGCAGAGTTTCATAACCGTGCGTATAATCAAGAAGTAACAGAATTGGCATTGGCAGAAATAGATGCACAAGAGCAGGCTTATTTGGCAAAGTATGGTAAAAATTATTATAAATGGAGTCATGAAAAACAGGCGTTAAGTGATGAGCTGCAAGCCATCGATAAAGAATACAAAAGCAAGCAGAATGGTCGTCAGGAATATGAAGAAGAACGGCTTGCTAAGCTTGAACAAGTCCAAAGGGATTTGGATATTTTAAAGGTTAAAGTTGTAGGATCAGAGCATGATTATACGCTAGAGGGAACAAAAACCTATGAGCATATCCAAAAGTCTATTGCTTATCATAAGCAGCAAATCAAAGCGTTGGAAGATGCACATTTAGAGTATGATGAAAATTTGGTTAAATTGGCAAAACAGATGACCTATTTGACCCAAGAGATTGAGGGGCTAAACCTTAAACTTAAACCTTATTATGATAAGCTGGCAGAGTTTGAACAGTATCGTGAGGTAATTTATCAAAAACGCCTTGATTATATGTCTGATCATATCAAACATAACCCTTATGATGATTATAATACAGAAGAGGATTTGGCGTATTATGCAAAGCATCTACAGCAAGAAGCCAAAAATAGTGAAAGTGGTTTACTGGGGGCACGCACCCACTGGCATCGAGTACCGAGCGACCCCCAAGTAAAAATACCGTCTCATCAGGCAGAAATGCTATCTCATGAATCACAAGATTAGTGATAAGATACCCACAATTAAGCACTCGGATTAAGGTGAATTATGTCTACTTTTGCACTTTTATTTGATGTCATCACGGCACCTATTAATATGGCATTTTTGTTGGTCATGTTAGGGTTATTTATCATAGGGTGGGTTGCTGTCGGTCGTGATGATGGTCATAAACCTAGGCATTTTATCGACAGTATTCCCACATTGCTGACATCCATCGGCATTTTGGGAACTTTTTTTGGTATTGTATTGGCTTTACTTGCCTTTGATGATAGTGATATCAAATCTCATATCAATGACATCATCTCGGGCATGAAAACCGCCTTTATTACTAGCGTGACGGGGTTATTATTATCAATTATCCTAAAAATTTGGGCATCTATTCATCAAGATAAAAGCGAAAATCTTGATTTAGACCAAGTGGATGCCAGCAATATACTTAAATTTATTGAACACCATCTTACAGAGCAAACCAACACACAAAAAAAGACCGCTGTTATTCATGAAGAGTTGTTACAAGCATTAACCACGCATCATGAATATGTCAAACAAAATAATCAGCAATTTGCTGCTAATTTGTGGGATAAACTTGAGAAAACTGCCCAAATTCTGACCAAATCTGCCACCGAAGAGGTGATTTTGGCACTCAATCAGCTTATCAAAGACTTTAATCATCAGCTAACCGAACAGTTTGGGAAAACTTTAAGCAGTTAAATCATGCCGTCTTTGAGTTGATTCAATGGCAAGAAAATTATAAACAACAGCTTGAACAAATGCAGGTTCAGTATCAAAATCATACCAATGCTGTTGCAGCAACACAACAAGCCATTGACAATATTCATGATAATTTATCACATATTGCACATCATGCTCAGAGCATTCCAGATTCTATGGAAAGGCTTGCCGTTGCTATTGAGTTGAGCCATACGCAAATTGATACTTTGTATGATCACTTGGCTGCTTTTGCTGATATGAAAGATAAGGCAGTTGCTGCTCTACCGAGCTTAAGTGAGCAAATCGATACCATGCTTCAGGGCATGGATGATGCCAGCCAAAAGCTGACCGAACAGTTTCATCAGATTCATCAAGCTATCAAAGCACAGCCTAGCATCATGCAAAGCACCACTCAAGAGCTAAAAAACACACTGGAGCGGCTGGTTGGTCAACTTGAGATTGATATCAAAAATATCACAGAAAAGCACGCCGGCAGTATCAAAGAGCAGATGAATCAGTTATCAAATATCGCTGCCCAAACCTTAGAGGACATCAGTGACAGCATAGAGGGTCAAATTAATAATTTTAATACCGCTGAAGCCAAAAAAATTGAGTCAGATTTGCAGCAAATGGGTAGCGCCTTAATTAGTATGACAAGCCAATTTACCAAAGATTATAAAGAGTTGGTCAATCATATGAATAATATCATTCGTCACGGAAGACCAATGCGATGACAATAATAAACAAGATGAGATTAAGTGTGCCGTCTTCAAGACAGTCATCAGAAGAGAGTACTCAGTGGTTGCCCATATCAGATTTGATGAGTGGATTAATGGTGTTATTTTTGTTCATTGCCATCAGCTTAATTTTGCAAGTGCGGCAAATCGCTGAAGAATATCAGGATACCCAAGAGCAAATTTATAAAGCATTGTTACACGAATTTGCAGACGATTTGCCCAAATGGGGAGCAAAGATAGATAAAGATACATTAACCATCTCATTTTTGTCTCCTGATATTTTATTTAAAACAGGTCAATCTGATTTGCAGGATAATTATAAAGAAATTTTATCTGATTTTTTCCCACGCTATATCAAAGTCATCGACCGCTATAAAGATAGCATTAACGAAATCCGTATCGAGGGTCATACCAGCAGCGAATGGGCGGCGGGAGTGGATGCTGATATTGCTTACTTTGAGAACATGCGGTTATCACAAGACCGCACCCGTACCGTTTTACAATTTGCTTATGCCATACCTGAGGTCAGTCAGTATCGTCCATGGATAAAGACACATTTGGCAGCAGTGGGCTTATCTTCTGCCAAAACCATCAAAAATGAGTCTGGGCTAGAGAATGCTGGTGCATCAAAAAGAGTGACTTTTCGTATTTTGACCAATGCCGATGAACAAATACAAAAAATAAGCAAGAGTTCTTATGAAGAAAACTAATGTATTTGATGAGCTGATAAATAACACCAAAAGGATGGTTGATCATCTTGTTGAATTTAAGCTTCAGCCAAGAGGCCCTCTTGATTTACAGTTAGATACGAAGCTTGCCACACCAAAGGGAGTGCAGATTGATAGTTTATCTGAGCTGGCGACTGATGAAACAGGTGTGTTTGCCTATCATGGCAGAAAAGTCGTGTTATTTATTCCTGACCATGGCTATGGGAATAGTTTTGATCAAGTTAAAAATGGTGATTTGAATGTAGGTAAAAAAGTACATTTTACCCAATGTAAGACACTTGATGATATGGCTAACAATGGTCGGTTGAATCGTTATCACATTAATAAAAATCAAAATGGCTTATTTGAAATTGTTAATAATGTTGGCGATACACATACAACCAAGCTGATGCCATGTCATAATTGTTTAAAAATTCTTAATTATAATGATTATTTATCAATCAAAACACCAGCAATTTTTAGGCAAAATTTTGACTTTTTGGCATTTTTTAATGGTGATTATCAGACCAAATTTACCAAATTGCCCGAATATGTGGGACAAAATAAGGGTGGTTATACAGAAGATTGGTCGACAATAAGTCGTAATTTTAAAAAAAGCAAAGACTATCTTTGTCAAGTCTGTGGCGTTAACTTATCTGGGTATCAGCATTTGGCCGATGTGCATCATATTGATGGCGTAAAACAGAATAATAGCCAAAATAATTTGATGTGCCTGTGTAAATTATGCCATGTTAATCAGCCAAATCATGCCCATATGAGTATCGGTGATGAGATCAAAAACCAGATACAACAACTAAGATGGCAGCAGCGACTGCTGTGAGTATGACCGTGATGGTGGCTGATGATCGATAATGTCAGTCAGGCTGGTTATTAATGACAAAAAATAATAAAAAGTGGCCAATTAAGCTAAGGCCACTTTTTATATGATAAACGATATTGTCAGGCTTGGTTATTTTAATAGTTTACTTAATAATGGAACTCGGCTGATGATGAGCCAATCTAAAATGACGATAACCAAGATGGCAAACAACCCCATGGGAAAGAGTGCTGAAATTAACAATAACACCCCACCAAAACCCCACCAAATGGGAATGTTTTTTTGACTGGCTGGGGGGATTAAGCCCATCGGTAAAGCGGATTTGTTGTTTTTATGCAGGTTGGTGGCGGGTCTGCGTTGCCACCACATCACAAGACCGCTGATACAAATGGCAATGACGCTTAAGCAAAATAAGAGGTTTGCCAAAATACTAAAAATTCCTGCTGTCCCCATATGCAGTGCAATACCAACCGCCATAAACTTGCCAAATGCTGAATAGTCATGGTAGCGAATGTCTGCCAATACCTCGCCAGAATAACGGTCAATATGTACTGTGCGGTCAGCGGTTGGATTGGGGCTGTCATAGCTCATCGAATCTTGGCTGATGCTCCAAACGCCTGTTGGTGTTTTGGGGTAGTTGATTTGATATCGTCCCACAAAGCCCATGTTTTTAGCCATGTTATCAATAAAATCAATGTCTGGTTGCGTCATTTGCCATGCGTTTGATGTGGGCGTGGAGCTTGGCATGGGGGTTTTTTCAAGTACCCAGGGCACTTGTTTTGTGCCATCATTAAGAGCATCACCGTGTGTGGGTGCTGAGATATCTGTGGCATGATGGGGTGTATCTGCTGTATTTTGTTGCTGGTATGATGCGTCATCATGAGCAGTATCAACGGGTAAACTGGAGGTAGGTACAGGTTCTACGCCCCATTTGCCAGCAGGAAACTGATTCCATGCTTGCATGATTTTTTCTCCCCAAATCCCAGCCCAAGCCAAGCCTGTGATACAAAAAAATAACAACACAATGGCAGTCCAGCTGCCTAAAACTGCGTGTATTTCACGCCATAAGTTGCGTTTTGTTTTGGTGTCTTGTACGGTCAGCATTTTTATCACACTTTTGCGTTTTTGCCACCAAAGATAAATGCCAGTGATGATTAATAAAATGGTTAAAGAAGCCGCTGTTTCAAGCAATAAATCTCCTGTTTTACCCATCAATAAATCACCATGAATGCTGTCTAATGTGTGATATAAGCCAGATTTTTGCGGTTGTGTGCCAACGATTTGGGCCGTGTAGGGGTCTATGGCAACCCAGTTGGCAACTTTGGTATCATGATTTTTAACTAAAAAAGCGGCGGCATGATGATCATCTTTTGGAGCGATGTATTGCGTCACTTGTCCGCCAGCGATGTTTGATGTGGCGATGTGAGCTTGATGAGATACTGCCATACTGGTGTTTTGTGGCGATACGCTGATAAGCTCACCTTGTTTGCCAACCGTATTGGATAATATAATCATGCCAAGCCCTGTGCCGGCCAAAATCACCAAAAATGGTATGACAAATAACCCTGCATAAAAATGCCACCGCCAAATGCGTAAATAATGCTGTGGCGCTGTTGATTGACTGTGTTTTGATGAAAGATTGGATTGGATGCTTTTGCTCATAACTATTCTCAGTAAAATTGTGTGAATTGGTTTTATAGACCAAAATAAATCTGCTTTTGTCAATGTAATGATTGACAAATTGTGATGAATTTTGGAGTGATTTGATTAAGAATAATCAGGAGAAGCACGGCTTGGTGGGCGTAAGAAAAATAAAAACTGCAAACGCAACTGACGATAAAAAGCGCCCAATTGTCTGTTGAATTGTAAAATATGACCAGACAAACCCAAAGCACCCGCTGGCAATGCAAAAGACATGGCACTTAGACAAATATCGCAGTCATGTTGATGGGGAGTTTGGTTGTCTTTTTTTGAAAAATGCGTGTGTGCTTGGTGAAGGTGAGTATGGGTTTGGTGCGACTGATTGATATGATTGATAATGGGGGCAAGCTTAATACAAATATTATAACCAATCTTTGGTTTTTCCACCCACAGTGAAGATGTCATGGGCATCAGTAGCATCAACCAAGCTAAAACCGCCAATACCCAGCCAAACCACGATCGGTGACGCTTAGACAATTGATGAGGCTTGGCGTTTGGATAAAACTTAATGTTTAAAAGGTGATAAGAACGATGCCACATAATCAGCCTTATAAGACCATCAGACAATCACTTAACACACACCAATCAGTTAATGTACGGGTTGGTATGATGATAAAATCAGTCATTGATAAAATGATATTATACCATCAATTAACAACACTTAATGAAAATTATGTTACTTATATGTCACTTAAATGCAGCTTAGCCAATCATATACACGCTTGATAATCCTTGATCACTAAAATTAACAATAATTAAAATCGATGATACTTAAAATCACAGTGAGGCACTTGAGAATGTCTAAGTCATCAGACCGATTATGTTGATTAATGAAGCTGCAAATCAGCGGTATGTTAGATTGCTCGGTTTTATGTTGTGTGCTGCTTATTGATGTAATGTGCCACAAAACTACAACTTGGTATGATGGTTTTATTATTTTGATTGGCATATTGAACAGCGTATTTCACCAATGCCGTACCAACACCACGACCGCCTAACTGTGGCGGAACAAAAGTATGATGATAATTTAGCGTATTATCATCAATAATGGCATAGCTGAGATACGCAGTATGCCCATCAATGGTCGTTTCAAAACGCTGAGTATCGGGGCTGTGGGTGATGGTTGGCATTAGATCTACTCCAAAATTGCGGTAAAATACTGATTATTATTTTAGTATTTTACCGCAAATGTCTAATTTGGTATTATTGACAGTTTTTCTTTGAATACAAATCTGTCAATAATGCTTGACGTTCTTTGGCGGCAGTAATTGCTTCTTCGGTATTTGAGTATGTGCCAATTAGGGCTGGCCAGAAAAATACTGCTGCTGCAACATTTTTGCCAGTTATTTTGCGTTCGGCACGCGCTTTCTTCTCAAATTCCTCAGCTTCAGCAATTTCGCTCTTGATTTGACTGCAGGTCAGCTCGTTGTCTGTAATTTTTTTGGTTTGAACCACGTGTGGCGTTGCACAAGCTTGTAATAATAATGCCAATGCACCCAATGTAGCAATAGCTTTTAACTTCATATATACTCCGAATTTTGATAAGTATGTGATGATGTAAGTTTGTCTTGCTCACTGTCAAGTAAGCGTTTAACACTTTTTACTGTGCCAATATTATCAAATGTGGGTTTAATCGGTTGGGATAGCTGACACATTGCGAATAATATTTAACACGAGCTATACAGTACTATAACATAATATTATAGTCAAGTTAAATTATATCTTTAATGTTAAAATTTAACCTCTTTTCTATAGGCATCATTTTCAGATATTTATCAAATGAATAACCTTGCCCCACTTTCTAAAGCATGCGATAATAAAGCATTAACTTGTTTTACTTTTTAGCTTAACTATTTTTATCAATAATCATTTAACTCAATCCAATCAAAAATTAACTAATTAAGGCTTATTATGGCTCAATATATCTACACCATGAACAAAGTGTCAAAACTTGTTCCGCCAAAGCGTGAAATTTTAAAAGACATCAGCTTGTCCTTTTTCCCAGGTGCCAAAATTGGCGTGCTGGGTCTAAATGGTGCTGGCAAATCCACGCTGCTGCGTATCATGGCGGGTGTGGATACAGAATTTAGCGGTGAGGCACGAGCGGCAACAGGCATTAAAATTGGCTATCTGCCCCAAGAACCACAGCTTGACCCTGCCAAAGATGTGCGTGGCAATGTGGAAGATGGTGTGCGTGAGGCCTTAGATGCCCTAGAACGCCTAAACCAAATCTATGCTGAATATGCCGAGCCTGATGCTGATTTTGACAAATTGGCAGCCGAGCAAGGCAAAATGGAAGACATCATTCAAGCGTGGGATGCCCACAACCTAAATACTCAGCTTGAAAAAGCAGCGGATGCCCTTCGCCTGCCACCGTGGGATGCCGATGTCTCCAAGCTGTCAGGGGGTGAAAAACGCCGTGTTGCTTTGTGTCGTTTGCTGCTGTCCAAGCCTGACATGCTACTTTTGGATGAACCGACCAACCATTTGGATGCAGAGTCTGTGGCATGGCTTGAACGCTTCTTAAAAGACTACTCTGGGACGATTGTGGCGATTACCCATGACCGCTATTTTCTTGACAATGTCGCTGAGTGGATTTTGGAGCTAGACCGTGGTTATGGCTATCCCTACCAAGGTAACTACACCGAGTGGCTAGAACAAAAGAACAAACGCTTAGAACAAGAGCAAAAACAAGAAGAGGCCTTTGCCAAGGCACTAAAACAAGAGCTAGAATGGGTGCGTAAAAACCAAAAAGGTCAGCAAGCCAAATCCAAATCTCGCCTAGAACGCTTTGAGGAGATGAACTCTCGTGAGTTTCAACAGCGTAACGAAACGGCGGAGATTTATATCCCACCAGGGCCTCGTTTGGGCAATAAAGTCATTGAGGTCAATAACATCTCAAAATCTTTTGATGGACGCTTGTTGTACGAAAACTTATCATTTACTGTGCCACCCATGGCAATTGTCGGTATTGTAGGCCCAAATGGTGCTGGCAAAACCACACTTTTTAACATGATTACAGGTAAAGACACGCCAAATACAGGCACAGTAGAGGTTGGTGAGAGCGTAAAAGTTGCTTATGTGGGGCAGGTCAGAGATGAGCTGGATGATAAAAAAACCGTGTGGGAGGAGGTCTCAGATGGGCTTGATATGATTACTGTGGGTGAGTATACCACGCCAAGCCGTGCCTATATCGGACGCTTTAACTTTAAAGGGCAAGACCAACAAAAACTCGTTGGTAATTTATCAGGCGGTGAGCGTAACCGCTTGCAACTTGCCAAAACCCTAAAACAAGGGGCAAATGTCATCTTGCTGGATGAACCATCCAACGACCTTGATGTGGAGACCTTGCGTGCCTTAGAAGATGCGGTGCAGGTGTTCCCTGGTACGGTCATGGTGGTATCGCATGACCGTTGGTTCTTAGACCGTATTTGTACGCACATTTTGTCATTTGAGAACGAAGCGCCAGAGTTTTTTGATGGTAATTATAGCGAATATGAAAAATGGCGTAAAGAGCGACTTGGGGCAGATGCCGCACCCAAGCGTATGAAATATAAGAAGATTGGTGGATAGAGCTTGATGACTATATAGGTGATTTAAATTTACTTTGTCATAGCCCTAATAAAAACCTGTCTAAAGTCTTAGGCAGGTTTTTTGTTACTGTGATGACTGCCTAAATACTCAAAAGCAACACTGTCATCAAAAATTTGCACAGATGGATAAATTGGGCAAAATGGGAAAAAATCTTTTTTTGAAATGACACCGCTTAGCCCAAGAGATTAAATGATTTTTGGCTTATTTTATAAGAAGCCATAAGTAAGAATATTCACAAGAACGATACAAGATTGTTATCAAATCTGCTTCAAAAACCTTACTTAAGGCATGGTAAACGATGGTAATTTTTGGTATGATTAGCCAACTTTATTTATATCACACTTTTTATATTACATCACTTTTTATATTACATAGAAATCATGCAGAGACCATTTATGAAAAAACATGCACTGGTTGCCACCATGGCAGCAACATTGATTTTGGTAGGCTGTCAAAAAGACACTTCAGCTTCGCTGCCTAAAGCAGGCGAAAAGTCAACCGTCGTTAGCGATAAAAGCACAGAGATTGAACAAGTCAGCTATGTGTTTGGCTATGACGCAGGCGAGTCTATGAAAAAAATTGAAGAAAATTTAGACATCGATGTTTATATCAAAGCGTTTAAAGATGGCTATGCAGGTGTTGATAGTGCTTTAACGAAAAAGCAGATTCAGACATTGGGTCAAGCATATGAAAAGCGTAAAACCGAAGAAGCCATTCAAAAACAACAACAAGCTGCCGTTACCAATAAGGCTGATGGCGAAAAGTTTTTGGCTGAAAATGCTAAAAAAGATGGCGTAAAGACAACACCATCAGGTCTTCAATATAAAGTTATTACTGAGGGTACGGGCAAATCTCCCACGGCCAAAGATGGTGTTTATGCAGCTTATGAAGGCAGATTGATTGATGGTACGGTATTTGATTCATCTGAAGGCGAGGCTGTGCCATTTATGCTAAGTCAGGTCATTGAAGGCTGGTCTGAAGGCTTGCAACTGATGAAAGAAGGTGGCAAATATGAGCTGTATGTTCCAAGCCAAATGGCATATGGTGAACACGGTATGTACAATGCTGGCATTGGTCCAAACAGTGTTTTGGTCTTTGTGATTGACCTAAAAAAAGTTTCTGATGAAAAAGCCATAGCTGCCGAACAGCAGGCAATCATTGATGCTCAAATGCAAGCCATTCAAGAATCGCAAGGTCAACGATAGCCTTTAGCCGTATTGGCATTGACTCAAAAATTGTAAAAAATTGCAATCACCCCAAAAGTTAGATAATTTTTGGGGCATTTTTATGACTAAAATTTACGAAATGATTGCAAGTAAAAAATAAATTCGCTATAGTGAGCAAATTTTGATAAGCTGTTAATATGGATGTGTAATGTTCGGTACAATCAATTTATTGACTTATTTTTTGGCGGTGGTTGTGGTCATCGTTTTACCTGGCCCAAACAGTTTGTATTGCTTATCGGTATCAGCATCACATGGTTATACAGCAGGTTTGCGGGCAATTGCAGGCGTTTTACTGGGCGATCTCATACTGATTATGGCAACAGTTTTTGGTGTGGGTGCCATACTGAAGCAATATCCACAAGTTTTTGATGTCATCAAGCTGATTGGTGGTACTTATTTGGCTTATCTTGGCACTCGCCTGATTATCGGAGCTTACCATACCTTTAAAAATCGCCAAGCCATCATGAAGTCAGAGTTATCAATTAAGCCACCAAAAAAACAAAATTATTTTTATCGTTCACTCAGTCTTAGCGTAACCAACCCTAAAGCGATTTTATTCTTTTTGTCGTTTTTTGTACAATTTGTTGACCCAAATTATGATAAACCATTGCTAAGCTTTTTGGTGTTGGCGGTGATTTTACAGATGGTAAGTGTTAGCTATTTGACTTTATTGGTGTATACTGGTAAGGCGTTGGCTGAAAAATTTTCAAAACGCCCCGTCTTGAGTAGCCTTGCGATGTTTAGTGCTGCGATGTTATTTATTGGGTTTGGGGTAAATCTATGGATCAGCCAAATTTAGCATCTTGATTGATTGGTGGAGTTAAGAGAGGGCATCATGCAGTGTAAAATAGCTGTTGTATATGTGCTGATAATGGCGGGTACACCTCTGGTATGGGCAAATCAAACAGCAAAAGCGGCGGTTGATGAGCTGGCACAACCAAAGGTAAAAACTGGCATGAATGCCATAAAACCTGACATCAATACCATGGGCTGGATTGATAAAAATCATCAAGGTTTTCAAGATTGGCTTCAAAATAGTGCTGTTAATATAGATGGATGGTTTGGAGAAAATCAATCAACAAAACCTGCTAAGGCAAGCTTACGAGTAATGATGGACACCACATGGAATAAATATGATGGTATAAAAATTAAACCTCGTGTGCGAGGTCGTATTAAATTGCCAACCCTTGAAAATCGCCTTAGTTTGGTTTTTGGTGATGATTCATTGGATTATGAAACCCGTGATGGTGCGCTGAGTGATGATCGTAAAGTTATGCCAAATGCTAATGATCACCGATACGATCGCCGTGAAACACGAGAGAGTAACTCTTCTTTGGCACTCAGATGGTCTAAATTTCGTCGTAATAAAGATATTGATATAGATTTGGGCGTCAGGTCAAATGATGTCTATATCCGTGCCAAAGCCGAAAAGAAATGGGAGATGCCGCATGATATTACGATGCGTTTTGAGCAAATGTATCGTTATGGCTCACATACGGAACATACTGCTGTTTCAACGCTTGAGTTCACTCAGCCACAATCTGGGCATAGTGATTTGGTCAGTCGTAGCCAGCTGCATTATACTCACAAAGGAGAAGAAAATCTTTATTGGCACAGCAGTTTATTTCAGCGTCATTTTGTGCCTGTCAAGCATGGCAAATCAGAGCTGAATTATGGTTTATATGTGGGTGGTAATATCCAAGATAAAAAAGTATACCTAAATACTTATGGACCTTATGTAGGCTATCGCCAACCTGTATGGCGACCATGGCTATTCTTACAAACTGATGTGAGTTATTACAACAGTAAACATGACGCTCGCAGTCATCACACATCCATCTTTGGGCGTGCCGAAGTTATTTTTTAAAGTTATTTTTTAAAGTTATTTTTTAAAGTTGTTTTTTAATACATTAGATTTTAAAATCACTATCACCAAAAAATAACTGGCACACTCATTTTATCAGCCTAAGCTGATGGTTGCTCTTACTGTCTTATTGGCATTTACTAACCATCAACGATAACCTTTATCATACAAGTCTTGATAGCCGCCATGGTTAACCACATTGGTATGGCCCATTTCTAAGAGTGTCTTACGAGCCACCTCAGCACGGCGACCAGAACGACAGTACAAATTGATGGGGGCGTTTTTATTCGGCTCAATGGCTTCAATATGGCTTGCGATTTGGTCAGGCGTGATGTTTAATGCCCCTTGTAAATGCCCATCGGCATACTCTTCGGCACTACGAACATCAATCCACACACCCACGGCTTTGGCAGGGGGCTGGCTTATGGCAGTTGTTTTGGTTGGATTTTGGGCGGTGGCATTGAATGAGCAGGCACTTAAGCCAAAAGTTGCCACGGATAATGCCAATAAAACGGCGTGTTTCATCATCGTATCCTGATGTAATGGATTGATTCTGAAGTTATTAAAACTAAAAGTTATTAAAACATCACTATTGAGTTACGGTTTTTTCAATTAATTTTTCAGCATTGGCAAGCGTGTCTTTAACATCATCAAAGCCAATCTGACTGCCTGCTATCAGTGCGTGCGTGTCTTCAAAGCTGACCCAAACCTGACCATCTGTTTCGGTAACCAACACTTTCAGGGGTAATTTTAACGCAAAATGAGGGTCTTTTTTCATCAATGGCGTGCCTGCTTTTGGTGTGCCAAAAACGATGACTGTGGCAGGTTGCATGTCCAAATCCACTTGTTGGGCAGCGTGCTGGTGGTCAATGGTGGCAAAGATGGTCATGTTTTTCTCTTTAAAAGCAGACTGCAAGCGACTGACGGTGTCATTAAAATCATAACGGCTGGCGATGGTTTTGGTGGTGTATGTTATGTTCATGGCGTGATGCTCCATGGTTTGGGTGGGTATGGTTTTAGCAGAGCTGGGTTGTGATGTCAGGTGGCTGCCATAAGCGGTCAATGCCATCATGGCAGTCAACGACATCACCATGGGCAAAAAAAACCGCTTGGTTTTTTTAACCGAGTGTTTCACTGAGTGTACTGTCATAAATCATCTCTCTGGGTTTAATTAAAATATTTTTAATGACTTTCTTATTATCCACAAAAAGCATTGGGCAACTCTCCCAATGCTTTTTTTAATGTTGCTTTCAATGTCGCCAATGTTATTATGTCAGTCATCACATTGTCAATTATCTAAACACCATTATCTAAATACCATGCCACCATCGGTCAGTATGGTTTGACCTGTGATGTAATCGGCATCTTTGGACGCTAAAAATGACACCAAGTTGGCAACATCTTCTGGCTGTTGTGGACGACCAACCAAGATGCCTTGGGTAAACTCTTTCCATGCTTGTTTTGGTTCATAGCCTTTATGCTCAACAAAAGCAGCATCAATACGCTCCCACATCGGCGTGTCAGCAACCCCTGGGCAATAAGCATTGACACGGATATTATGCTCGGCAAGTTCTTTGGCGGTAGAATGGGTGAACGAACGCACCGCATGCTTGGTGGCACTGTATAAGCTTAGCATCTCATAAGATTCATGTCCTGCAATGCTGCACGCATTGATGATTTTGCCGATGCCGTCTTGTTTTTTCATCTGCTCAGCCGCCGCTTGGGTGCCAAAAATCACGCCTTTGATGTTCACTCCAAGCACACGGTCAATCTCTTTTTCTTCAATTGCCAAAAATGGCTCAACCGACTCAACCCCTGCGTTATTGACAAACACATCTACCTGTCCAAATGCCTTGACCGCTTCATCAACCAAGCGGATTTGGTCGTCTTTTTTAGAGGCATCACCAACAACGCTGATGCTCTCATAGCCTGCTTTGTCAAATTCATCTTTGGCCGTTTTTAAATTGTCTTCGCTGATGTCATGCAACACCACTTTAAAGCCATCTTTTGCCAAACGAGTGGCAATGGCATTGCCCAAACCTGCGGCAGACCCTGTTACGATGGCAACTTTGCCGTTTTGTTGATTGTTTTGTGTGGTCATCATGTTATCCTTATATTCATGTGTGATAAACAAATAAGTCAATTTTTATTGAAATTCTTAACTTAAATTTAAAATTTAACCAAATCTAAGTCAAATGATTGATTTAAGTGGGCAGCATTTTTAAGCAGGCAACATTGCTAAACTAAGCCGTTATTTAAAAAAAGCCACTTAAAAACGGTAAAACAGTAAAAAATTCACTTACCCTTTGATTATAACAACCAATCATTTTTAAAATAGGCATGATGCGTTATTGGCTTGTGTTGTTTATGTAACAGTGTTTGGAACACCTTAATGATTGGTTGATAAAAGGTGATTTGGTTATGATTTGGCTGGATAACAATGCTCAATTTGGGTAAAATCTAAAGCCTTGGCTTAGGTTTGGTTTTAGCTTAAGTTCGGTTTTTTAGGTTTTTTTAAGTTGTTTGGTTTAACAGCCATTTTGGTTTATTTTCATTTTTTAAGGGCAATTTATTTAAGGGTAAATATTTAAGGGTAAGTTATGACACATTCTCACAATATCCGCCACACTGAGCATCTCATCATCGGTTTTGGTAAAGCAGGGAAAACTTTGGCTCAAACCCTTGCTAAAGCAGGTAAAGAGGTCATCTTGGTAGAAAAATCTGCCGATATGTATGGGGGTACTTGCATTAATATTGGGTGTATTCCATCAAAAAAATTGGCATTTTTATCACATGAGCGTGATGTGTCATTAAGCGATGCCATTGCCCGTAAAAATCAACTGATTGCTAAGCTTAATCAAGCCAATTTTGATAAAGTCAATGAATTAGATAACGCCACGGTCATCACAGGTGAAGCCAGTTTTATTGATGATAAGACCGTGCAGGTGGTGACAGCTGATGACACTCTAAAAA
This sequence comes from Moraxella sp. HMSC061H09, assembly GCF_001809255.1. Lineage (NCBI taxonomy): Bacteria > Pseudomonadati > Pseudomonadota > Gammaproteobacteria > Moraxellales > Moraxellaceae > Moraxella > Moraxella sp. HMSC061H09. The sequence goes on along the minus strand of NZ_KV796853.1, from coordinate 115,989 downwards.
TCACCGCTGACCACATTCATATCAATACAGGAGCGTATAATTGGCAACCACCCATTGATGGGCTAAAAGACAGCAAATTTGCCCATGACAGCACCAGTATCATGCAGTTAACCCAATTGCCAAAACAGTTGGTCATCATTGGTGGGGGATATATTGGGTTGGAATTTGCCTTTATCTTTGCTGGGTTTGGCAGTGTGGTCACGATTTTAGAAACTGCCGATACTTTTTTACCAAAAGAAGATGCTGACATTCGCCAAAATTTGTTGGGCATTATGGCAAACAAACAAATCACTGTCAAAACCAAGCAACAAATTAAGCAGGTTAATGATGCCAACAATCATGCGATGGTTGTAACCGAAGATGGGGAATTGATGGCAGATGCGATTTTGGTGGCAACAGGTCGTCGGGCAAATACGCAAGGGTTAGACCTTGATAAAGCAGGCGTCATATTGACGGATAAAGGCAACATTGCCGTTAATGATAGGCTACAAACCAGCGTGCCACATATCTATGCGATGGGTGATGTGGCAGGCAGTCCACAGTTTACTTATATTTCCTTGGACGATTATCGGGTGGTCAAAAGTCAAGTGTTGGGTGATGGCACATATACCACAAAAGGACGCACTTTTGCCTATGCGGTGTTTACCAATCCACCGCTTGCCAATGTTGGCATGACCGAGCAAGTTGCCAAGGAGCAAGGGCATGCCGTTAAGACGGCTGTTTTAGAGGCGGTCAACATTCCCAAAGCCAAAATCTTAGAGCAAACCGATGGACTATTAAAAGCGGTGATTGATGCCAAAACCGATAAAATACTGGGTGTGCAGTTGTTATGTGACAATGCCCATGAGTTGATTAACTTTATGGATTTGGCAATTCGTCAGGGTCTGACTTATCAAGAGGTTAGGGATTATATTTTCACTCACCCAACGATGAGCGAAGCGTTAAATGAGTTGTTTGCAAAGTTTGGGTAAGCATCGCTCATGGCGGTGTATGGCTGAGTACAGTTTATTGATGTTTTGGCATGAGTTTAAGATGTGGAAAAAACCACATCTTAAACTTTGTATAGTATCGCAGTCAAATTTTAAGTAACTGACAGATGATGCCATAATGGTCTTCAAACATCTGTACCGCATTTAATTCGGATAAAGGTAGCCAAAAGGCACGATTTGCGTCATCACCAGCTTGGACATCAGGTAGGGTTTGCTGCTTTGGTAGCTCAAAATAATACACCATCGTCACCGTACGAGCTCTTTGGCTGCGTTTGGGTGCATCAAACAAAGTTGCTGTTATCAGACTGTTTTTGAGCAAGCTGATATCTAGATTTGTTTCTTCGTGAACTTCACGCAAACATGCTTGATAAAAATCTTCATTGGTATCCACAAAACCGCCGGGTAAAGCGTACAGTCCTTGCCCATATTCACCGCCACGCTCAATAAGCAAAATATGCCCCGATTGCACAATCAGTGCATCGCTGGTGATGAAGTTGGGTGGATAAGGTGCTGTCTGCCAAGCTGCTTGATAGGCTTGAATGTGCTGATACTCTTGCTTGAGGCGATGGTAAGCTTTGGTATGCTCAAAAGCTGTTAAAAATTCAACACAAGCTTTAGTCAGTTGGCTAAAGCTTGCCTGTTTTTTGGCACTATCATCACCAAAATATGCTTCTCTGATTGGTGTTGCTGATATGTATTCAAAATTTTTGACCATAAATGTCTTATATTGAGGAAAAAGTGCCAGATAATACGAACTTTCATCCTTGTCATGCCCAATAATACCAATGCGTTCATTGGGTGTATTGGCTGTGATGCTGACAATGGCATTTTGAACTTCAATGAGCCATTTATTATCATTATAAGTGGCGTCATTGATACCAAGGCAGTGAATGCGTTCACGATTTTTTTTGTCAAAACTGTTTAAAATCATTGCTTGTCGCTCATCGGGACGAAATGGATTTTTAATCGTGCGAGGGGAATTTGCCGAACCCATCAAAACAATTACTTGTCGTGCGTGTGCTAATGCCTGCGTGATGACATAATGATGACCTTGGTGAAAAGGCTCAAAGCGTCCGATAAAAATCAAATAGTCAAACTGTTGCGATGAATGCATGGTTTTATCCAAGAATTGTCAAGAATTTAAAAAATTTGGGTTGATAAAGTTAAGTTATGTTACCATATAAATTGATGTTAGCATACAAGCCAAAAAAGATATTGGTCGTTTAAGCTTGCAGGCTGTTTGCATTCTCATCTGACAAATACGCACCATAACCACAGCCAAACGATTTGCTAAAAAGCCAAAAAGTTTCATAAAACACAATAAATTAAATTAATTAAACAAAAGAGAGTTGCCATGAGTGAAGCATTAACCAGTAATATCAAAATTACCGAACCCGCCCAAGAGTATTTAGCTGATTTGCTTGCCAAGCAAGAAGAAGAGGGGATTGGTGTGCGTATTTTTGTGGAACATGCAGGCACGCCCCGTGCTGAATGTTGCATGAGCTATTGCCATGCTGATGAAATCGATGACCAAGATTTGCACATTGATTATGCCAAGTTTACCGCTCATATTGATGCTGATAGCATTCCTTATTTGCATGATGCGGTGATTGATTATAATAAAGACCGATTCGGTGGTCAGTTGACTTTTCGTGCGCCCAATTCCAAAGTTCCGCAAGTGGGCGAAAATGCCAGCATTGAAGAGCGTATTAATTATGTGCTGCAATCAGAGATTAACCCCAATCTTGCCAGCCATGGCGGTTCGGTAGATTTGTTGGAGGTGATTGAAGATGAAGCAGGATTAACAGCCGTTTTGAAATTTGGCGGCGGTTGCCAAGGGTGTTCGGCGGTTGATGTGACTTTACGCCAAGGGGTGGAAGTACAGTTAAAACAACAAATCCCAGAACTTACCCAAGTGGTAGACGATACCGACCACAGTATCTCAGATCATGCTTATTACAAATAATTTTTTGGCGATTGCTTGATAGAGCCAATCAAATAGCTTGTTGTTAATTAGTTTATCATGATAATAAAACCCCTTTTTTTAGCTTATGGCATTTAAAAAGGGGTTTTTAAGAAGATTGATTTATGTCAATGATACGGTGCGTTTTTTAATGGTTTGATACTCTGCGATGCTTAATCGTGGTCCAAACTGACCCACCACAGCTGCCGCCACAGCTGCCGCCAAGCGTCCACAATTTGGCAAATCAAGATTTTGCGATAAACCATATAAAAAAGCACCTGCGTAATTATCACCTGCACCATTGGTATCGATGACTTGACTGACAACACAGCTATCAATGTGATGCTCGATAATGCGATCATCGATGCGACAGGCAATGGTGGTTGGTTTATCTGAATTGGTAATGACCACCAAGTCACTGTATTTTAATAGTGTATTGACAGGATCGGCATCTGCATCGGCAAACAATGCCGCTTCCTCAGCATTACAAAATATCGCATCTACACCACGGTTTAAGATGGCACTTAACCCTTCTTTGGCAAATTTTACCACAGCAGGATCAGCAAAGCTCACCGCAACTTTAGCACCAGTTTTGCGTGCATGCTCGTACAGCTGGCTTAGTGCATCAGTGGCTGAAGGTGACATGGCAAGATACCCTTCTAAATACAGCCATTTTGCGTCTTTGAGTGTCTGAAAATTAATATTGTCAGTATTAATTTCACTGCTTGTACCCAAATGCGTTTGCATGGTGCGTTCTGCATCTGGTGTGACCAATACCACACAAGAGCCTGTTGTCCCATCTGCTTGCACAGCGTAGGTGGCATCGGTTGCAACGCCCAAATTGGCTAAATCACCCAAATAAAAATCACCCATATCATCACCACCAACACGGCAATGATAATAAGCACGACCGCCCAGTGCGGCAAACGCCACCATGCTATTGGCTGCTGAGCCGCCACCTGCTTGTTTGGCAGGTTTTAGGTTTTGTTCATTTAGGGCGGCAAACAGCATATTTTGACCATTGGTATCTACTAAGGTCATATTGCCACGAGCCAAACCTGTGGCATCTAAAGCGGCATCGGATAGGGTGAATTCGGTGTCAACCAAGGCATTACCAATAGCAACGACATCATACATAAAACAGTCTCTTTGATGATTAATTTAACGATGAAATTTAACGATGAAATGATTTTAATTTAACCGATATGGATGATGGATATCGGTTATGTTTTAGATTTGGCTGGTTAATCTTTGGTTATTAATCTTCGGTTAATTGTACAACCAATAAATCGCTGTCAATATCTGGCAAAATACTATCTGCGGTCGCTCCAGCAATCCAAGCTGATAAGCCAGTTCGCTTATGACGACCAATTACGACCAAGTCCACTGCATGAGCTTGGCAATAGTCAACAATACCTTTACGCCCTGAAATGGCGGTTTTGATATTAATATGATGTGCTTGTAAATGATTGCGTGCTAGCACATCGGCCAAGCGTATGCGAGCCGTTTGGCAGCGTTCATCATCAATGTGTTCGTGCAAGGCTGATGCAGGAATCAGCTCATAACCAAAACCAAGCATGGTTTCTTCGACAATATGTAGCACCGAGAGCTGTGCTTGTGGCTGCAGATCCAAAATCCATTTGGCCTTTTGAGCGACTAAATCGGTATCATCTTTTAGGTCGGTTACGAGTAATACATGCTGATACATCACTTTCTCCTGAGTTTGCCAAGTTGTTTGATTAATTTTAGTATATCAAAAGCCTTGTCATAAATCATCTTGGATTTGATAAAAAGCCAAATTGATTGATGAGTTTAATTTTGGTTAAGAATTTTGATTAATCTGGTATCTAAAATAACATGGATCATCAAACGCCATAAGCCAATCTGATTTTCTCATCGCATTAAAAATTAATCTGATGAAATGATGATGTCTTTAAAAGTGTGTTAAAATGAAAATTGGTTAAAATTTTGGACAGTTTTATGACGACACTTCATTCAAGTTTTGAGTTAATTGACAAGCGTAGCATTGAAGCACTTGACATCACAGTTTTGACATCACGCCATCGTTTAACTGGCGCGACTCATTATCATTTGGCGTGCGATAACAGTGAAAATGCATTAATGATTGGCTTTGCAACTCAGCCGATGACTTCTCGTGGTGAGGCACATATTTTAGAACATGTTGTGCTGTGCGGTTCTCAAAAATATCCTGTGCGTGACCCATTTTTTAGTATGATTAAGCGTTCTTTGAACACTTTTATGAATGCCATGACAGCAAGCGACTGGACAGTTTACCCATTTGCTAGTCAAAATAAAAAAGATTTTTTTAATTTATTGTCTGTTTATTTAGATGCGGTATTTTTCCCCAATATTCATCCGCTTGATTTTGCCCAAGAAGGCGTTCGAGTTGAGATTAATCAAGATAACCAGCCTGAGTATCATGGCATCGTCTTCAATGAAATGAAAGGGGCGATGAGCGGCGAGATTGATCAGCTGTATTATGCCTTGATGCCACATTTATTCCCAACGACCACTTATCATTATAATTCTGGTGGCGACCCTGCTCAGATTCCAAAGATGACGCATGAGGATTTGGTGGCATTTCACCAGACGCATTATCATCCAAGCAATGCCATTATCATGAGTTTTGGTAATATTGCCGTTGATGAAATTCAAGCTAAAATTCATGACGAGGCTTTGTCGCATTTTGATGATATTCAAAAACCTGCACAAGGCAAAAAGTTCACTGGCGTCATTGAAAAACCGTTAAGCCAGCCGATTCAGGTGTATGATACATACAGTGCAGATAGTGATGATAAACAGATGACCCATCATGTTTTGGCATGGCTTTTGCCAACCATTACCGACCCACGCCTACGCCTATCACTGCGACTGATGGAGGGTGTGTTAGCTGAACACAGTGGTTCGCCTTTGCGTGCATATTTAGAAAGTCATCCGCTGGCAGTTGCACCCAGTCCCTTGCTTGGGCTGGATGATAGCCATTACCAAATGGTATTTTATGCAGGGGTGCGTGGCTCAGAGCCTGAACACGCCGAAGTGTTAGAAAAGGGGATTTTGGCACTATTAAACCAAATTGCAGACAACCCAATTTCCCAAGAAGTCATTGAAACCATTTTGCATCAAATTGAAATTGATCAGCGTCATATTGGTGGTGACAGTATGCCGTATGGACTGACCTTGATGCTAGAGGCATTTAGCACCGCAGTTCATGGCGGTAATCCCTTGGATGTTTGGCAGATTGATGAGCATTTGGCATGGCTAAAACAACAGGCAGGTGAACCAAATTGGCTACAAAATTTGATTCGCCAATATTTGATTGACAATCCGCACCGTGTACGCTTAACCTTGTCTGCTGATACCAAAAAAGCGGCTCGATTGGTTGATGAGGAAAATCAAGCACTGGCGGCACTTGATGCCACGCTTAGTGATGATGATAAACAAAATCTGCTCACACAAGCCGCTCAATTAAAAGCTCGGCAAGCAGCCCCTGATGATGTGAGTATTTTGCCAAAAGTTGGACTTACCGATATTCCAAGTGAGGTGGCATTTACCAAGGGCATCAAAACAACCTTAAGCTTGGACGGTGAAACTTATCCAGTGCATTTGTATCATACAGGCACCAATGGATTATATTATTATCAAGTCATCACACCGCTGACCGATAAGGTGGCAGATGAGGTGATTAATAACCCGCTGCTGCCGCTGTATTTGACATTGTTATCGGAAGTGGGAACAAACAACTACGATGCCCGTACTTTTCAGGCGGTGCAAGCATCGCATTCATCTGGCGTAACCGCTCGTATCAGTCAGCGGACACAATTAACCGACAAAGAGTCTTTGAGCAGTTATTTTGTGGTTGCCACCCGTGCCTTGAATCGTAAACTTGAAGCCATTGAGCTGGTCAGTGAGGTGATGAATGAGACTGTATTTAGCGAAACAGACCGTATCCGAGAACTGTTACAACAAAAACAAAGTAGCTGGCAGGCTCGTTTGGCAAGTGCAGGGCATGCTTACGCCATGCAAACCGCTTCTTCTCGGATGAGCCACCAAGCACGCATTGAGTATGCTTATTCAGGATTGCCTGCGTTGGTAGCACTCAAATCATTTTTGGCATCAGCACAAGCCGATGACAGCCTATGGGATACCTTATGCCATCGACTCAGTGAGTTGCACCAAACTTTAATAAGCTTGCCAAAACAGGTATTGCTTGTTTGTGAAGAGCAGGTAAGTCCAGATTTATTAGATGAAATCTCAAAACATATCAGCACCAAAAAAACACCCGCACCAAGTCAAAAAGTATCTCACAAGCTGGTTTTTGATACACTCGATGAGTTGTTATGCCAACAAGATGAACCAAAAACCGCATGGCTAATCTCAAGCAATGTCTATTATAATGCAGCTGCCTATCAAGCAACAACATCAGAGCATGAAGATACGCCTGCTTTAATGGTGCTTGCCCCATTTTTAAGAAATGGTTATTTGCATGGTGCTATTCGTGAAAAAGGCGGTGCTTATGGCAGCGGTGCCAGTTTTGATAGCAATGCTGCTGCATTTCGGTTTTATAGCTACCGTGATCCGCATTGTGCCAAGACTTTTGCACATTTTGACAAAAGTATCGATTGGCTTTTGCAGACAAAGCATGATACTGAGCAATTGCATGAGGCAATTTTAGGGATTATTGCAGGTATGGATAAACCAGGCTCACCTGCGGGTGAAGCGGTCAAGTCATGTTTTAATGAGCTACATCATCGTGATAAGGCATGGCAACAAAATCTGCGTGCCAAAATTTTGGCAGTCAGTATTGATGATTTAAAGTATGTGGCTCAAAAATATCTTAAAAATAAGCCAAGTCATCAAGCGGTACTTGCCCCCATTGAACAAGAATTGGCACTCATCGATATGGGCTTTAAGATTAAAAAATTAAGCTAAACTGCCAAAAGTATTTGGTCGTTTTTAGATCCCACGCCCTAAAGATTGGGTGTGGGGTTGTCTGCTTATTTAAGGTTTTGGTTTAAATTTGGTTTAAAATAGTATCTTACCAGCTACCACCGCACCCCAATGCTCTGAGCACAGGCATAACCACTTGCCCACGCCCAAGTAAAGTTATAGCCGCCAAGCTGTCCTGCCACATCAAGCACCTCGCCGATAAAATACAGATTTGGCTGTCGGCGTGATTCCATGGTTTTTCCTGAGATATCATGCGTATCAACACCGCCCAAAGTCACCTCTGCGACACGATAGCCTTCAGTACCACTGGGTTTAAGACGCCAAGCATTTAACTGCTGACCAATGTGATGCATGGTTTCATCTTTTAAATTGGCAAGTTCAATATTTTGATAAGCTTGCCAGAACAATTGTTCAAATCCACTGATGAGTTTTTTGGGCAATAAGGCTGCTAGGGCAGTTCGCAGTAATTGCTTAGGGTGTATTCGCTTTGCATCTAATAGATACTGATACACATCTTGGGTGGGGACTAGGTTGATGGTAATTTGCTCGCCTGCTTGCCAGTGATTTGATAATTGTAATATGGCAGGGCCTGATAAACCACGATGTGTAAATAATATCGGTAAATCAAACGATGCTTTGTCATTATAAGCAATCACATCAAGACTTAACCCTGCTAATGATTTTATCATCTCACCGACTTTATCGGTGAAAGTAAAAGGGACTAGTCCTGCACGAGTTGGAATAATTTGATGTCCAAACTGTGTGGCAACTTGATAGCCAAAACCACTTGCACCCAGTGTTGGAATTGATAGCCCGCCTGTTGCTATGACTAAAGCGTGTGCTTGAATGACTTTGATGCGATTATCAGGGTGAGATTTGACAGTGACCAAAAAATGAGTATCAGTTGCTTGAATATCTTGGACGGTTGTTTTTAGATGAATATCAACCCCTGCCATGTGGCATTCGTTTAGTAGCATTGATAAAATGTCTTTGGCACTGTTTTTACAAAATAGCTGACCATGTTCACGCTCTTGATGGGCAATGTGATGGCGGTTGACCAAATCAATAAAATCTTCTGGCTGATATTTTGATAGGGCAGATTTGACAAAATGCGGATTTTGACCGATAAAATGGCATGGTTCAACTTGTTTATTAACGAAATTACAACGACCGCCACCTGACATAAGAATTTTTTTGCCCGCTTTATTGGCGTGATCAATAATGAGTACCGATTTGCCATATGCCGCCGTATTAAAAGCACAAAACAGCCCCGATGCCCCTGCGCCGATAATAAGAGTGTCTACACTGATGCTCACAAAAACTCACCGCTGGATCAATAAAATAAAAAGATGGCTTATGGTAGCATTTTTGGATTTTAAAATCACGAGTTGAAATCAGCTAAATTCAGCAAAACCATAGCAAATCACCCAAAAATTCGGTATCATAATACAAATTTATCAAAAACCAAGCTGCATGAGTTTAAATCCACAATCTCGGTCAATTAAAACCCCCTCGGTATTTAATTTACCTAATAATCTAACCATCGCACGCATTGTGATGATTCCTCTATTTGTTGCGATTGCCTATTGGCCGCCTGCACTTGGCATTGGCGTGCCTGCGATTCCTGATAATGCCATCGCACGCTTGGGCATGATGGGCTATAGCGACAGTATGCTGCGACATCTGATCTTGACATTGCTGTTTATTTTGGCGGCAGTCACAGACTGGCTGGATGGTTATTTGGCTCGGCGTATGAATATCACATCAGCGTTTGGGCGATTTTTGGATCCTGTGGCAGATAAACTGATGGTGGCAGCTGCGTTAATTGTCCTTGTGCAGTGGCATCCAAATATTGTGATGGCAACGAGTGCCATTGTGATTATTTCACGCGAGATTGCGGTATCGGCATTGCGGGAATGGATGGCGGAGCTTGGTGCACGCACGAGCGTGGCGGTGTCTTATGTGGGGAAATTAAAGACCACTTTTCAGATGATTGCCATTACGGTATTTTTGCTTAATTGGCAATCGCTTGAGATGATCGGCTATGTGCTGATGGTCATTGCGGTCATTTTGACGCTTTGGTCGATGATGATTTATCTAAAAGCTGCTTGGCCATATCTTAAGCAGCCATAAAAAAGCCGTCTTAAAAACGGCTTTAGCAAATAAATAAGGATGTATCAGATCAATCAGTGCAATAATGCAAAAATAATTGGCACACACAGCTAATGAATGCGTTTATTGGTGGGATTTTGATGGCTTGTGGCATAGTCATTGAGCCAAGTTTTGAGCGTTTTTTGGCTTGAAAATAGTGGCATCACAACGCCTTTGGCTGGTCCTTTGCTTACTATAGCCAAATGTTAAGGCGATTGTAAGCGAGCTAATTGCTCAGAGCGATACCAGCCATATAATCCGACAATGGCATTGATTTGATAAATCACGGTTTGAATGGCAAAAATGGTATTACCTGTCATAAGATTAATAATCAGCCAAACCGCATTAACCACAATCCATAGCCACCAATTTAAGGAATAGCGTAAAATCATCATCGTTTGTGCGGTAATTGACAAGACAAATGCCAAGACATTAATCCAAAAAAAGTCAATTCGTCCCAAAAATCGACTGCCGTCATTTTCAACCACCACATAGCCCATATTCGCAAGCCATGTATTGACCGCTGGGAATAATAACAGCCCCAAAATAATGAAACATATGGTGATGAGCCAAACATACTTTCCTGCAGATTTTGGAATCATATCGCCATCAGCACCAGTATGGTTTGACCAGTATTTAACACCATAGACATGTGTAAAAAAATTAAATAACGGTGCAAGCATAAGGCCAACGGCGCCTGATGTACCTTGTACGATGACCTCACCTGCTGTGGCAACCATACCAAGTCCATTGCCTGTGATATTTTTGCGAAAAGACAAACTTACCACACAAACCAAGCCGATGACTGAGATGACAAAATAAAACCAATCCAAATGCGTGTGAGCTGTTGTGGTCCAAAATCCAGTAAACAGTGCAATAAATCCGCAAACAAACCAAAGTAGCACCCAGCTTGTTGTCCAATCTTGTTTACCAAAGCCTGTGATGTTATCTAAAATATCAATTTTCATCAGATTTTCCCTAATTAATTGTCATGAATTTTTGTAAAATGATTAAAAATATGATTGTCTATCAAGCTTAATGCTTGTAGATAGCGTTTGTGGTAGTCGGTGTCATTAATGATATGATGACCAATATCATATCGTGCCAAAATCTCAAGCAGTTTATTGGCGAACAAACTGCGTTGATGATCATCACCAAGCCTACGCATGCCATCAGCGACCCAAGCAACATTATTATCTAAATAAATCGTAAAATCCAATCGCATTTGTTTAGCAAATTCTGCGACAAGTGGATGCGTTTGCCCTTCATAAATTTCACAAAATGCTTGCGTTGTCGCAAAATCAGTATCAACCAGTGTAACAGCAGAGCTGGCAGTGGTGCGAGCGGTTTCAATGGCGTTGGCGTGATTGATGGCAATGGATGCGTAGTCGCTGTATTGAAGGGCAAGTTCGCTACCGCCGAGATGGGAGTGTGTGTATAATCGACCCATTTCAGGTGCGATGCTGGCACCATAATAATTGGCAAGTTTTTGTACTAAGGTAGTTTTCCCCGAGCTTTCACCGCCAACAATACAAACCGTTTGGGTATAAAAATATCGGCAGACGGCAGACAGTTGATGAAAATAAGCCAATGGATTGTTTTGTACCAATTCATCATCATAATTTGAGGCATGGTCGTGTTTGGGTAATGCCAATTCAAATGGATGTAAAGTATCTTTATGTGATGATTTAATACCAAGCATGGTCGTATGAGCGGTAATATTGAGTGCTTGGCAAATGGCTAAAAATTGATGTTTGGTCAACTGCGTATTGTTTCGATAATCAAATGACATATCAGGTAAAGCCAAACTACCAAAGGTATGAATTTTAATAAAACCAAATGATTGACAAGCCATCTGAACCCAACGCACCGCATCAGCAAGTGTTGGCGTGCGACCACAGGGCAGAGGTACATGGTTGGGCGTTTGAATGATGATGTGTAATGTCTTTGATAATCCTGCAGCATGATTAATATCGGCAAGCATGCTAAGCGTGAGCGGTGCAAAATCCCCAATTAAAATCAAGTGGTCTGGTTGCATTATCATATCCTTGGTATGTTATTTTGTCATCATCATTGGGCAAAATCAGACCGCATCAAAAGCTGCCTTGCCCAAATATTAATTGATACGCTTATCATATCAATGTCTTTTCTAGATTGTGTCATGCTGTGTAAACTTTTTATGCTACTTGGTAACCAAATTCTATGAATGGCTTGAAATTGTCGGTAAAATAACCATTATTTATTTATCATTAGATTTATTTAACTGATTAACTGATAAATTAAGTTTAATAAAATAGGTCAAGTACCTGCCAAGATGGCTTTTTTGGCCCTTCACTCACAATGATAAACTATGGGGAAATTTATGCCAAGACTGATAAAATTACACCGCTCAAAAAACCATCGTATGATTGCAGGCGTGATGGGTGGTATTGCTGAATATTTAGGGTGGTCGCCTAACATGGTGCGTATTGCATTTGTGATTATCTCAAGTTTATCGGCCGCTGTACCAGGAATTTTGATTTATTTGGTGCTTTGGCTAATTATGCCAAATGCAACACCAAATTCTTATGCTACGAATTTGGTTCAATATGACCGTAAGTCGCTGTAATTTTGATTTAAGGTTGAATTGATTGTTATGATTGAAAGCCATGCAAATGGCTAAAATCAATGATTTTACCCTTATTTACCCAACTTTGATAACGACAAAAACTCAAAAACTGATAGAAAAAATACCCAGTATTTAGTAAAATAGGTTTCATTTGTGACAGTTTTAGGATTTATATGGATTCGGGTGAGACCTTGACTTTTCAAGCACTGATTTTAACACTGCAAAATTATTGGGCATCTCGTGGTTGTGTGGTGCTGCAGCCTTATGATATGGAAGTGGGGGCTGGGACATTTCACACCGCCACTTTTTTGCGTGCCTTAACCCCCGAGCGTTGGAATGCAGCTTATGTTCAGCCATCTCGCCGTCCAACCGATGGGCGTTATGGTGATAATCCCAATCGCTTACAACACTATTACCAATTTCAAGTGGTGTTAAAGCCCAATCCTGCCAACATTCAAGAGCTGTATTTAGGCTCTTTAAAAGCCATTGGCATTGATACGCTGACCCATGATGTCCGCTTTGTTGAAGACAATTGGGAGAGTCCAACGCTTGGGGCGTGGGGGCTTGGCTGGGAAGTATGGCTAAATGGCATGGAAGTTACCCAGTTTACCTATTTTCAGCAGGTTGGTGGCATTGAGTGCTTCCCTGTTACAGGTGAAATTACCTATGGGCTTGAGCGCCTTGCCATGTATATCCAAGGCGTGGACAGTGTGTATGATTTGGTGTGGGCAGATGGTGAATTTGGGCGTGTGACTTATGGTGATGTGTTTCACCAAAACGAAGTGGAGCAATCCGCCTATAATTTTGAACATGCCGATGTGGCTAAATTGTTTGAATTATTTGATTTTTATGAAGAGCAAGCAGATAAGTTGGTTGCGGTCAATTTACCCTTGCCTGCTTATGAGATGGTGTTAAAAGCCAGTCATGCCTTTAACCTGCTTGACGCTCGTGGGGCGATTAGCGTTACCGAACGCCAACGCTTTATCTTGCGTGTACGCACACTGGCCCGCAAAGTGGCAATCAGCTATACCGAAGCTCGGGCAAAATTGGGCTTTCCTTTGGCAGATGATGCCCATAAGGCAGAAGCGTTGGAGAAGTGGTTGCCAAAAGAACCAAAACTTATCTTATGATACAATGAATATTGTAAATACAGTCAATCCAAGCTGTATACCTGAATAAGGCAAATGAATTGATAGATAAAGCCGTCCAGATTTTTTGGGTGGCTTGATTTTTTAGCTCATAAAATGTGTTAAAATGAGTGTAAATTTTTGACTAATTTGGCAATTGATTATTGTAAACTTTGCCGCCTTATGGGGCAAAAAAAGGCTGATTTATGACCACGATTTTATTTGAACTTGGCACCGAAGAGTTGCCACCAAAAAACCTAAAAACACTGCGTGATGCCCTTAAAAATAGCGTTGGCACTTTACTAAATGATCAAAATATCAGCTTTGATGATATTCATGCCTTTGCCGCACCACGCCGTTTGGCACTTACTATTACAGGTGTGGGCGAGTTTCAGCCTGACCGTATCGAAACTAAAAAAGGTCCAAGTGTTAAGGCAGCGTTTGATGACGCAGGTAATTTAACGCGTGCAGGGCAAGGATTTTTGCAAGGTTTAAATGCCACTGGGCGAAATCTTAGCGTCAAAGATTTGGGGCGTATTGCTGATAAAAAAGGCGAATACATCGCTTATGATTTGACCATTAAAGGCGAAAAAATCACCGATTTAATGCCAAATATCTTACAAAAAGCGCTTGATGATTTGCCAATTGCTAAGCGTATGCGTTCTGGCATCGATCGCCATGAGTTCATACGGCCTGTTCATTGGGTGGTTTTGATGTCAGATGATGTTGTAATTGAGGCGACTATTCAAGGTCATAAAACTGGTAACCAAAGCCGTGGTCATCGCTATCATTCACCTGATTTTTTTGCCATTGATCATGCCGATTATTATGAAAATTTACTCAAAAACCATCATGTCATTGCTGATTTTGATCAGCGTCAAGCCGATATTTTAGCACAAGTCAAAACATTGGCTGATGATGTGAATGGCACGGCAATCATGCCTCAAGAATTGCTTGATGAGGTCACAGCTTTGGTGGATTTGCCCGTTGCGTTAAGAGCAAGCTTTCCTGAGCGATTTTTAGCCGTTCCTCAAGAAGCCCTTATCAGCACCATGCAGGCTGATCAAAAGTATTTTTGCTTGACCGATCAAGCAGGCAAGCTGATGCCGCATTTTATTTTTATCAGTAATATCAACTCTAAAGATTCTGCTCAGATTATTACGGGTAATGAAAAAGTTGTTCGTCCTCGTCTGTCAGATGCAGAGTTTTTTTTCTTACAAGATCAAAAACAGCCACTGTTTGAGCTAAGTCATCATCTAAAAACTCAGATTTTTCAAGATAAGCTTGGTACATTGTGGGAAAAATCTGAGCGTATTGCAAATTTGGCCGCCCATATTGCAGATCAGATAGGTGCTAATACCGATGCAGCGTATCGAGCTGGATTGTTATCCAAATGCGATTTGGCGAGTAGATTGGTGGGTGAATTCCCCGAATTGCAAGGCATTGCAGGTACTTACTATGCACGCCTAAATGATGAGCCTGATGTGGTGGCGGATGCCATCGAAGAACAATATTTACCAAAATTTAGCGGTGATAAGCTGCCTGCCACTCATGTGGGTGTTGCACTTGCATTGGCAGATCGTTTGGATACGCTGGTGGGCATTTTTGGGATTGGTGAAATACCCAGCGGCTCTAAAGACCCATTTAGCTTACGCCGTGCGTCCATTGGGATTTTGCGTATTTTAATTGAAAAACGCCTGCATGTGAGCCT
The DNA here is from genome assembly GCF_001809255.1 of Moraxella sp. HMSC061H09. Lineage (NCBI taxonomy): Bacteria > Pseudomonadati > Pseudomonadota > Gammaproteobacteria > Moraxellales > Moraxellaceae > Moraxella > Moraxella sp. HMSC061H09. Next base: position 100,472 of record NZ_KV796853.1, on the reverse strand, counting down.
ATCTCATCTGGTTAAACAAGCCTTAATGGGCTATGGCGATACACTTGAAAATATCGATCAGACCCTAACAGAAGTCATGGAATTTATCAATGCGCGCTATCGGGCGATGTACAGTGAGCAGGGCGTCTTGGTGGATACGATTCAGGCGGTGCAGGCGGTGCAGGCAGATGTGCCGATGGATTTTGATGAGCGTATCCAAGCGGTAACAGCATTTCGATTGTTGCCACAAGCGGCTATTTTGGCCGAAAATAATAAGCGTGTGGCAAATATTTTGGCAAAAGCTGGTACTGTGCAAGGTGATGTAACGCCCCAAAATCTGATTGAACCTGCTGAGCAGGCACTGTATCAGGCGATCGAATCTGCCAAAGTCAGCGTTCAGCCCTTGCATAATCATGGCGATTACCAAGGCATTTTGACGACCCTTGTGAGCTTATCGGAGCCTTTGACGCAGTTTTTTGATCATGTCATGGTGAATGCTGATGATGAAACTTTAAAACAGAATCGTTTGGCACTGCTTAGCCAAGTGCGTAAGCTTTTTTTGAGTGTGGCGGATATTGGGCTGCTTCAATCGTAAAAAATCAATGACAAATGCCCAATTATTGAGTATAATAGTCAACCTTGGTGACGTGGCTGAGTGGTCGAAAGCGCACGCCTGGAAAGTGTGTATATGTTAATAGCGTATCGAGGGTTCGAATCCCTCCGTCACCGCCAAACTCTGAAAAATACTCTTATTTCATAGAGTATCAAGCAGTATCAGACAGTATCAAAAATTATATAGAACCCTTACAATGCCTAGCTTGTAAGGGTTTTTCTATTGTATCACATGTTATCAGTAACTACCATTTATTAGCTTGCAAGCCCAAGATAATGACAGTAAAATAATTTTTTACCCTTATTTTTTTACTGTTTACTAGCAAGATCACAAAAATTGGTCAGGATTTTTTACTGTTATGGCAAGAAAAACCAAACCTCTTACCGCTACCCAAATCGACAAAGCCAAATACAGTGCAGGCAAAAATAACCGTTATTATGATGGTGATGGCTTGTATTTAGCGATCAGTCCAAAGGGGCTGAAGTCTTGGCGTGTGGAATATAAGCTAAATGACAAGGCAAATACTTATACGCTAGGGCGATATCCTGCCTTATCATTGATTGATGCCAGACAAAAACGCAAAGAAATATAGGCTTTAATTGCTAAGGGTATAGATCCCAAACAGTTTTATGATCAAGCTAAGCAAGAAAAACAAGCCTTACAAACTTTTGGTGATTTTATTACTGTTTATCTTGCCAAACGACAAGGCGAGATTAAGCCCGCCACCTATAAAGAAGAGGTATCAAAATTAAATCGTGATGTGTTGCCCATGATTGGTGATAAGCCACTCATTGAACTTACCAAAAAGGACATTAGAGCCATTGCCGAGCGTATCGAAAGCAGAAAGCATAATGATGGTTTACCACCAAGAGAGCTTACAAGGCGTACCATTGACTTGGTTAATCGTGTGCTTAAAGCTGCCGTTAATGATAATTTGATCGCTGAAGTGGTATCAGCCAACCTAAAGGATGATTATCCCAAGGGCGTAACACACCATTATAAGCATGTAGATATTTTTACCTTGCCACGCCTGCTAAATGATATTGATGGCTATCATGGTAACGAGCAAACCAAGCTAGCTATGAAGTTTTTGGCTTATACTTTATGCAGAACCCAAGAAATGCGTTTAATGAGATGGCAGGATATAGATTGGAAAAATAAAATTTGGAATGTGGATATAGTCACGCTTAAGAAAAATAAAAAGCACATTGTGCCACTATCTCATCAGGTGATAGAAATTTTACGCACGCTTGAGATTTTTACGGGTGAATATGACTATGTATTTTATAACAAAAGCAAACAACAACCTTACTCCGAAAACTTTGTTACTAACGCCCTAAAAAATCTTGGCTATGGTGGTATGCAAACGGGGCATGGGTTTAGGCACATTGGTAGTACGCATTTAAACGAGCTTGGCTATTCTAGTGATGCCATTGAACTACAATTACACCATGAAGTAAAACAGGGCATTAAAGGGGTATATGACCATTCTAAGCATTTAGATAAACGATTTGAGATCATGCAAGGATGGGCAGACTTTTTGGACTTGGTAAAAGATGGCAAATTTGAAACTTACAAACAGGCACGCACCCAATTAGATGGCGATAGAAAAAAATTGTATGACTTGGGTTTGACAGATGAGCAGATAAACGCAGTATTGGCGTTTAAAATATAAAAACCTAAAAAAGGGGAAAGTGGGAAAGTAACCCACGCAAAGCCTTTAATACCAATGATTTTCAAGCTTTCCCCCTGCTAGGAAAGTAGGGGAAAGTAGGGAAAGTTAGCCCAACACCTTTTAAAATCCGCTACATTTTGACAGGCTGATTTGTAGATTAGATCGTTTTAGATTGACAAAATCTAATTAGACAACGACAATCTAACGCCATCTAATGCCTTTGGGCAGCCCTTTGACCTTGTTATACTTGATAAAAGCCCTTATAATGTAACTACAAATAATCATTACTTAGGGGATCATCATGCCACCCATACACACCAAGCCAATCATGGCGGGTAATTCTCAAGCGGTAAGATTGCCCAAAGAGTTTGCCTATCCTGCCAACACCCCATTAATTCTTAGTAAAGAAAATGGCGTGATCACTATTAGACCAGTCACCACCTTAGGTGAAGTGCCACAGATTTTTAAAGCCTTGGGCGATAAGATGAGTGATGAATTTGAACGCATGGATTTAGATGATGTGGAGCGTGACTGGTGAAATATCTGCTTGATACCAATATTTGTATTTATCTTTTAAAACACCAGCCAAAAAGCGTGCTAGATCGTTTTGCCAGTTGTCATGTGGGCGAAGTTGCCATTAGTGCGATCACATGGGCGGAGCTATTAAGAGGCTTGGATAAGTACGAGCATAAAGCAGAGTTTGAGCGTTTGCGTGGCTTACTTCAGGTACTGCCGTTTGATGAAAAATCTGCTGTATGTTTTGGTGAATATATGAAAACCGCCAACCACAAAGCCAGTTTTGACACGCTGATTGCTTGCCATGCCAAAGCTCACCAATTAACCCTAGTAACCAACAATACCAAAGATTTTGAGCGGTATGGGGTGAGATTGGAGAATTGGGTGCAGGTGTGAGCCATGTAAATGCTCTCATTCACAGTTTAAGTCTGAACTACCATTTTAATAACAGGTACGATAAAGGCAAAATTTATGGATATTCCAAGTAAAAAACAAGTACAAAAGGCAGGTAAAGCCCTAGCCAAAAACGCCCAAGGACAAGAATTTATAGATAGCATGGCGATACTATCTAAATGGCGTTCATTACACACCTACCCTATTAATACTTTTAAAGCCTTGCTAAGAAACAGAGTGAAAAAATTAGGCTTTAAAAGCCCCATTATTGCACAACGCCTAAAACGCACACCATCTATCATCACCAAATTACAACGCTTTCCCAATATGGATTTGTCAAGAATGCAGGACATCGGGGGGCTTAGAGTAGTGTTAGGCAATGTTGATGATGTGTATAGATTGCATCAATCATTGATAAACGGTAGACACCAGCACACCCCGTTAGAGCCACCAGCGGACTATATCGCCACACCCAAAGATGACGGCTACCGTAGTTTACACCAAGTATTTAAATATCACAGCCACGACAACCCCCAATTAAACGGCTTATTTATTGAATTACAGATACGCACCAAAAAACAGCACGCATGGGCAACCGCCGTTGAAACATTGGGCATATTAGAAAAGTCATCATTTAAGACAGGGCAAGGCACAGATGAGTTTAAACGCTTTTTTAAATTGGCTAGTGCTTTGTTTGCCTATGATGAAAAACAACCCATATTAAAAGAACTGGCAGGCGTGGACATTCACACCATTGCTAAAGAGCTAAAAGATATTGAACAAGAGTTACAAATATTTAGCAAATTAAAAGGGCTAATCATTACTGCTAAACACATTGAAAGCAGTAATGATAATGGCGAATATCATTTAATGGAGCTAGACAGCGAAAAACACACAGTAAATCTACTGGCGTTTAATCAAAAGCAGTTGGCACTGGCAGAAATGTTCTACAAAGCCCGTGAGATGGAAACCAAAGACATACCGCATATTGAAGTAGTGCTAATATCAGCAGGTAATTTAAAGCAAGTCAAAAAAGCTTATCCAAACTACTTTTTAGATACCCAAGACTTTATTAAGAGCCTAACCAAGATTTGCGATAAGCTAAATGAACAGCAGATTGCAGACATAAAAAAATTGAATTAATCTTTTTAGCAGGCTAGGAGTAGCTACCGAACAGCGGTTATTTTTCATACCTTAGACCGCCACGCCTGCTATCTTTTATTGGTAAGGTATGAATAAGGTATGAGAGATGGGACTTTTGCCAAACTATGACCAATTTAACCAATGTGAACACTTAATTAATCACTTTTCAGCATTAACAATTTTGGAAAGCGCATTAATTTGGTGTGGTGTTGCTAAAGAACATATACCAAATTTCATCAAGGATTGCAGACCAAAGGGCGATAGCGGTGTAGCTAGCACAATATACCAACACCCTTATATTTCTTGTGTAGAACCAAGATGCAGGGTATTAAATGAAGCATTTGAGAATAATTTATTAAAGATGGGGCGTGATGGCGGTAAAGGTCATTATATAAAGGATATAGGGCATATTGCCTACCCAAGACGAACAATCATGATTCATGACTTAAAGGAGTATATCCAAGAGCATCACCCTAACGATATGCCAAAAACTTTGTTTTCATCTGTGGAAATTAACAAAGTACAGCCAATCAGCCATGAAAATTATTTATCATTAACCGCCAAACTAGACGCATTGACAGTAGAAAATGAAAGATTGCAACAGTCGTTAATGCGAGCAGAACAAAACAATAAAGAACAAAAAGCTAAAGATGAGCGTATCGCTGAACTTGAACGCCAACTTAATGAGCGTAGCACGCCTGCTGATATGGAGCTAACAGGTACAAGCAAAAAAGCGGTAACCAAGCTTTTATATGCCTTATTACTTGAACATAATTACAGCATAGATGGCACAACCAAAGGGGCAACTAATAACACCTTGGAAAACCTTACTACAAGGTACAACGTACCAATCACAAGGGAAACAATCGCCAAATGGCTAAACGAGATTAACACCTTGCATCACGACAAAAACAAATAATTTGGGGCTATTTAGCCTTATTCCAACCCCTACCTACCCCTTATCATACCCCCAAGCACCGCATGACAGTATAGCGGATAATTTTAACCAACTTGGGAGTAAGACCATGACAGAACCTACACTACCTACTCAAGGCATGAGCCGAGCCAAAGACATTTTACCGCTTTTGCCTTTTAGCAAATCGACCCTTTGGCGAAAAGTCAAAAGTGGCAAGTTCCCCCAGCCCGTCCGATTTGGTACAAATTGCACTGCTTGGCGAAACCAAGATATCCACGCTTGGCTTACTGATCCAATTGCATGGGAGCAAAACCAATGACCCAAAACCAACAAATCCTAGATTATTTGATGGCAGGCAATACGATTACGCCACTGGAGGCTTTAGAGCGGTTTGGGTGTTTTTCGTTAGCGGCTAGGGTGTACGAGCTTAAAAATACGCATGGTAAGCCAATTTAATCCAAACTGATTGAGCTACCCAATGGCAAGCGGTGTGCTCAATATTGGCTAGATCGTGACTATATCGCCAGCCTTAAAGATCAAATGGGCGTGAATGGGGTTAAATCAGCATGAAAAACACCACTAAGACAGTTCGCCCAATACGCCATAAAAAATGCCCCATCATCAGATGATAGAGCAAAACTTACTAGCAAGGATATTATAACATGACCAAAATTAAACAACAAAGATACCATCATGAATTGCTATCGATTGCCTTAATTGGCAATTTGTGGCAAAATACCCATACTACTAAACTAAAAGCGGTAAAGCCAAGCCGTCATCCTTTGGCTATTTTTACGCTTACTGTTAGCGATAACAGTGCCACAGGTGTAAATATATCGTCATTACAAGATACGGACAGTATCACCAGTTATGGCGGGTTGATAGGGGTAAATACAAGACCGAAAGGAAATAGCCCCAGCCGACTTTTAGCGGTAGTTGAGACCTGCCACTCTATTTTTGGGTGGCGAAAGCTAACTAAACTAAAAGGAAACCCACAAATGAACCATCTGCTATTTACCCTTGCCAGATTATCCCCAGCCCAATCTTTTGCCATTGGTGTTGTCATGGCGTTTTCTATCATTGGCGTTATTTCCACTGCCATTGTGATTGTGCTTGCTATTGCAGGGGGTGCACTATGAAACAAGATAAATTAATCAGCGCACTATCCAACATTGAAAGTGCAAAATCGATCATGGAAGATTTAAATAATATCTTTGGGATTTTGCGTGAGGCTAATCCCAAAGAAATAGAGTGCATCAGATCGCTAACCTTTGTTATGTGGAAAGAGCTAGAAACTGCTTGCCAATATCTAAATGATGGCTACAAAGTGCTAGATGATGAATATTCAAAAGGGGCGTTTAGATGAAAAAATATCACAAGCTAAACAGCCAAGAACAAATCGCCCCACAAGTAAATTATGGGATTGAGTGCCAAGCGTTAGGCATTTATCGAATGTTTGATGACAAATCAGATGCCCAAGTCTTTGCCGAGCAATTACAAATAGATTACCCGCACCATGACATTTTAAGAGTGAAAGGATATTTTTTACTTGGGGTGATGAATGAAAATTGATATTTATGCACTATTGAATGATTTATCACGCCTGCCACCTGATGCCATCCCACTAGAGATCTACAAAGGTGATAAATGGCGTGTTATCAATGCCGAGCTAAACGGTAGATTATACAACCAAACGCCCTGCCTGCTGATGCACGATGCCAAAGGCAGGCTTGCCAATGCGTTTATTTATGATCATGCCTATCATCACACTTTGAGCGCTTGGGATAATCATGCCGTCATCATTGGCGATCTACATTCTGCTACCAGCTACCATGTTATCGCAGGCGTGGACGATGGCGAGATCATCTATCGCCATATTCTGATGCAGGGTGAAAATCCTTGCATCATCGCCTTGCCTGATAAATTTGCCGACAAATTACCCTTATTGGCGATCGCCTTTGGTCACTACCAACCAATGAAAGTGTATTGTACAGCGGATAAAAAAGATGATCTGATTGACCAATTGGTCAATAAAATTAATGCCAATATTTACGCATCGATCAGCAGACCAAGCCAGACGCCTAACGCCTTACTTGATGCCGATTTTTTCAGCGTGGCGAGCGTTAGCCTCATTCAATGGAGAACGCCCATACCGCTAGAGCCTGCCAAATCTTACGATAATCCCTATCCTGTAGAGGCGTTTGGCGAGCCTTTGAGTGATGTGGTCAAGATGTTGGCGTATTACACTCAAACGCCTTTATCATGGGCAGGTATGGCAGTTTTGGGCGTATTATCTACCATCGGACAATCTAGGGTAAATGCACCATTGGGCAACACCTATAAGCCAAGTAGTTTATTTTTATTAACCGAGGGCGAAAGCGGAGGCGGTAAATCCAAACTACAAGATTTGGCATATCATGCCGTCGATCAGCACATAAAAAATGCTCAAAAAGCATATCGCGACGAGCTAAACCAATGGCAAGCAGAATTAGCCAGCATCAAGCCTAAAGACTGTGCAACATGGCTAATGGAAAATCCAGAACCCAACGATCCTGATTTTATCTTAGATGATGCCACCATTGAGCCAGCTTTAGATAGGTTTGTGATGGGAGAGCTTAATAATTTGGTATGGCGAACCGATGAGGCGGCGAAGTTTTTTGGTGGTCATACCATGAAATCAGATACCGCAGGCAGTGCGATGGGCAATATCACAAGCCTATACAGTGGCGGAGCGGTCAGACGCAAACGCTCAATACATAGCAAAAACGCCATAAAGGGCGTGGCGTATGACTGTAGATTAACATTCTGCCTAAGTGGTCAGCGTGTAATCCTTGAACCAGTATTGAAAGATCGTTTAATGGCAGAACAAGGATTGTTAGCACGCTTTTTATTCACTGCCGAGCCGTCCTTAGTGGGCTTTCGTGATTGGAGCAGTAAAGATAGGCTAAGCCAAGATGAATATACCGACAGCGTATTAGAAGGCTATTGGACAAGATGTGGCTACTTGATGCAGGATTTATTACCCACAGGGCATAATCCATTTACTGATGGCGAGCTACCCACTGATGACAAGGGGCGGTTTAATATGCCCTTTGCTGATGGTGCAAAACAACACTTAGCCAATTTTCAGCAGTCCATAGAATGTAAGATACTAGGCGAGCTAAAGACTGCTAAAGAAGTGGCAAACCGTATGGCAGAGAACGCCAGCCGAATTGCCACCTTGCTTGCCTTTTATGATGGTGCTACCAAGCTAAGTAGTCAATACTTGGACGGTGCATTTAAACTGGTGTGGCACTCCGTCAGAGAATTTATAAACTATGGCAAAGATGATGAAAAGTCAGATGCTCAAACTGTGCTTGAATGGTTTGCCGACAAATATATACCCAAGCATCAAATGAGCTACATACTTTATGCCGATATGCAAAGCGCCATCACGCCCAAAAAGTTAAGGAAAAAAGAAATCTTGGAGAACGCCACCGACAGCTTGGAAAGTCATTATTATATCGTCGTACAAGGACAGCCAAAGACGGTGTTTTTTAACCCCATCTTACTGCCTTAGCTGATGTGCCAAATTGGGGATGGTTTGATACTTTCCCCAGTTTCCCCTACTTTCCCAATAGGGGGAAAACTTGCAAAGCCTTATATACCAAAGCTTATCGCCTGCCACTTTCCCACTTTCCCCAAAATCACTGTTTTTTATTTTATTTTTAAATTTCGATTGGTAAAAAGATAGATTTACTCATATTTAAATACATATATGTATATACAACTACAGTTATATATAATAGTCAGGAAATACGACAGCTTACGACTTTTGTGACCAGTATCGTAAGAGAATAAAACAACCCTATGAAAGATGGTACAATATAACAAATTGCTTAATGATTTAGATTATGCCAAAACTTGCCCTACAATCAAGCCTAGATGATTTACCCAAGCTTAAAATCAGTGATTATCAAAAACAAACCCGCTTAAGATTAGCCACCACAGCGTGTAATTATGGCGGTTACCGTAAATGGTTTGTCTGTAAGTGTGGCAGGCGTGCAAGTGTGCTTTATTTTAGCCATTATTGGCAGTGTAGGCATTGTGTGGGGCTACCCTACCAAACACAGCTCATACAGCCATCAGATCGCCTAATACAGCGAGCAAATGCCATTAGAAAGCGTTTGGGATGGGGTGGGGGTGTTGCTAGTCCGAATTGGGGCAGACCAAAAGGAATGCACCATAAAAACTATTATAGATTGACCCACGAATTAGATTTACTTTGCAATCAAATAGCAGGTGCATATTATGCCAAGTTTAACTCTTGATGATTTGATGGCGGATTTGATGAAAGCGTTATCCCAGTAATGAAACAACCAACTAAAAAGCATGGCTAGGGGTGGGTAAAAAGTTTGGAAAGATTGTCTTGTAGCACCGACCCCTAAAAAAATTTTTACGACCGCGAAATTGGAAGTTTTGGGCAGTATCAAGAAAAGGTAAAAAAAGGGGCAAAAATGGCGATTTTTAGGGGTGACTTTGGATAATAACGGTAAAATTGACAGTAAAAAAATTTACTAAAAAAAGGGAATTGTTTAAAATCAATAACTTATACTTAGGGTTCGAATCCCTCCGTCACCGCCAAACTC